>DATNLV010000477.1:0-16703 GCA_035602665.1 Bryobacteraceae bacterium
GCGACCCTGGCGCACTATCTCGAGACCGGCGACCGCCAGCCGATTCCGGCACAGGGCGGAAATCCAGCGTTGGAGCGGCGTGCCGCGGCCTTCGTCACCCTCACGTCGCAGGGGAACCTGCGGGGATGCGTGGGCCGCAAGGTATCGACGGAGCCTCTGTCCAAGCTGGTCCCCACGCTCACGCTAACGGCCGCACTGGAAGACACGCGCTTCGCGCCGGTGCGGCGGGGAGAAACGGATCTCGAGCTGGAGGTCTCCGTGCTCTCGCCCACGAAGCGCATCGCCAACCTGGACGAGTTCCGGGTGAACGAGCACGGCGCGCTGCTCGAAGCGGGCGTGAACCACGGCCTCCTGCTCCCGCAAGTGGCCACCGAGCGCCACTGGACCGCCGGGCAGTTTCTGGATGCGCTGCTGAGAAAGGCCGGGGCCAGCCGGGACGCCTACCGCGACCCTGCGACGCGGCTCTACGTCTTCCGCGCGCAGATCATCCGGTAAGGGGGGCGGGGTTACGGCTCGATCCAGATCCGCACGCGGTTGCTCTGCTGGTCGCCGGAGCCGATGTAGAGCTCGGCGGGGCCGGCGTTGACCAGCGCCGGGAGCTGCACTTCCACCAGGTACAGGCCGATGTAGCCGGGCGCCAGAACCGCACGGGTGACCTCGACCGGGGCGCGGTCCAGGAACGCCTGCGTAGGCGCCATCACTTGCGGAGGGTCGTCGAAGGGACCCGGCATGCCCGCCGGCCAGTCGGGCTTCACCGCTCCGAGGCCCGTCGCCAGAATCTGCAGCCGCGAGTTCGAGTGCGCCGTGTTCATGACGTCGAGCAGCACCCCTGTGTCCGCGTTCAGGACCAGCGGCGTGCCGTCGCGATCGACGAATATGGCGGGCGAAACGCTCTCGACCGGGATGGCCATGCGGAAGCTTCCCGCGCTGGTCTCGAGCGCCATGGCGAGCGAGGATCCGCGCGCGCTGAACGGCACCTGGATCTGCGTTTCGGAGTCCGACGCGGCCAGCACCGGAAGATCGAGTTCGCCTGCCCGGGCCGTGCGCACCCGTACGCCCAGCACGCTGAGCAGCGAGCCCGGCGCCGCGGCGCGCTGGCTGAAATCCGCCGCATTCACCAGGCGCAGGCTGCCCAGCCGATGAGGAGCCAGAGCGGCGTACACGCCATAGCCTTGGACCGCGACGAAGAGCTGATCGCCGCCCGAGTCGAGTTTCACGTCGAGCGCCGGGGCGGGCGGCAGCCCGGCCAGCGGAGTCCAGGGCGTAGCGGGAACGGCGGCGCTCAGATCGGCGCGCGTCGTGTACACGCCGCGGCTGGTCGCAACGTAAATGGTCCCGCTCGGCCGGTCGGCCGTGATGCCGTGGGCCGCGGTCTCCGGAAGATCGGCCGTGAGGTCGTCCCAGAACTGCCCGGCGTTCATGGTGCGCAAGATGTGCTGTCCAGCGACCCCGCGCGGGTTCGCACCCAGGGCGGCGAGTGCCTGCCGCGGCTCGCGCGCGTCGGCGAAGATCGCCTCCACCGGGCCACGCCCTGCCGGCGTCGTGGAGATCCAGGTCCGGGCCTTGTCGGAGGAGACCCACAGGCGGCCGTCGGCTGAGCCGGCATACGAATAATCCCCCGCGGTCGCAAGCGCGGTGATCTCGACGCCGAGGGTCTGGGACAGAGCGGACCGCGCTCCGGCGTCCTGGGCCGCAGCCGCGTCCTGCACTCTCCTCCAGGCCTGCTTTTCGCCGGGCGCCCACTCCAGGACGCCGAGCGCGCCAGCGACCACCCGCAGGCCATCGGTTCCTTGAGGCAGCGCCGCGATCCGCCGGGCGGGCAAGTTGGGAAGGGTTTCGTTCAGCCCTGTCCAGGATGCGCCACCGTCGAGCGACCGCCACACCCCGTTCTCGTTTGCGGCGACCACTTCCTCGCTGTCGAGCGGCGAAACCGCCAGATCGCGAATGCCGCCGCCGATGATGGAGCGTCCGCCGAATGCAGTGACGTTGGCCCAGGCGCGTCCGCCGTCGTCGGCGCGCAGGACCTCTTCTCCATAGGCGTACAGGCGCCGGCCGTCAGTCGGTGCGGCTCGAACGCCGCGAGTTCCGCCGGGGACCAATGCTGCCGCAGCGTTGGGATCGGCAGCCGGAGGAGCAGCCGGGCTGGGCTGCCACTTCTCGAAATCCGCCGTTTCGAAGACGGTGCCCGCGGCGGTCCGCACATACAGCCGTGAACCGTCGGGGGAATACCACAGGCGCTCGACCGGGCCGGATGCGGGCGCCGCCAGCGCCATCCCGACGACCGAATTACCGATGTGCCGCCAGTCCGGATGCGGCGCTCCCGGCCTTTGGGCCACGGCCGCGCCGGCGATTATCAGGGTTGCGAACACACCGAGAGCCAGCCCTTCCAAACGCTGCCGCCCAGCGGGCAGGACTATACTGCGCTGACACATGGGTCTAGTTTATTCTACCCTGGATCGCCATCACTCCGAACGACGCAGTTGTCAAAGCCTGGCCCGTTGCGCTATCCTGACTTGAGAAAGACTCCGATCTAGATGGCAAACCATTTCTCTGCGCTGAAACGTGTACGACAGGAAGAACGGCGGACGGTGATCAACCGCGCGCGTAAATCGCGACTACGCCACCAGATCCGTGCCATGCGCCGCCTGCTCGAGCAGAAGGACGCGGGCGCGGCCCAAGCCCAGCTCCCCCAGACCTTCTCGATCATCGACCGCGCCGCCCGCTGGGGCATCGTGAAGAAGAACACCGCCGCGCGGTACAAGTCCCGTCTGAGCGCGCGCCTGAAGACCATCGTTAAGGCGGCCTAGGCCGTCAACCGCAGGATAAACTCCTCCATCACCAGCCGGTCGTCCGGGCGCGTGTCGCGTAGCGCTTTGTCCGCCTGGAAGATCAGCGTCAACGCACCCGCCAGGCGCTTTTTCGAAAAGCTCGAAACCGTCTGGAAGACCTGCTCGGCGCGCGAGCCCCAAATCGGAACACCCTGCTTGGCGAAGTGCGCCTGGATCTGCTGCGGGCTTCGCAGTCCGGCCTCCCGGGCCGCCAGCGCCAGCCGGCACTGAGTGGCGAGAAAACTCAAAGCCAGCGGCAGGTACTCGCTCTGGCGGATGAGCGTATCGAGGATGTCGAGCGCTCCGCCGCGGTCGTTGCGGCCCAGGGCGCCGACCAGCGCGAAGATCGTGGACTCGCGCGCTTCCGGCACCAGTTCTGAGATCTCGAGCGCGCCGATCGTCTTGCCGGCGGCAGCGTAGATGCTCAGCTTCTCGATTTCGGCGGCGATCCGCGCGGCTTCGCCGCCCAGGTCATCCACCAGCAGGTCCAACTCGGCGGCGCCGATCTTCAGCCCCGCGCGAGCGGCCATGTTCTGGGCGAAGTGGCGCGCCTGCGCATCCGACATTTGCGGGAATTCCACCACGGCGGGCACCGCGGCGTAGAACTTCCGCACGCGCTCCAGTTTTCTTTTGTCGTCGCCGTCGAAGCCGAAGCGCGCCGCCTCGAAGACCAGCACGACATCGGGAGAGGGGTCCTTGAGATACACCGCCAGCGCCGATGCCCCGCCCTTACCCGGCGCAACTTCGTCTTCCGTCTCCTCGGCGCCGGCGCGCGTGCGAGGTAGCGCGGCCTCCGCACCGGTGACCACCAGGACCCGCCGGGGAGCGAAGAGCGATGGCGAACAGGCGTCCTCGACCACCGCGGCGAGCGTTACCGAATCGAGGTCGTGCCGGATCAAGCCGCCCGCGCGCTCCTCGGGACCGGGGAGGACCCGCTGGATCAGCGCGCTGCGGCAGAACTCGCGCTGGTAGGGCTCCGGTCCCAGAAACAGGTAAGCCGGCGACGGCTCGTTCTGTTTCAGATGCGCCAGGAACTGTTGCGGGGTCATCTCATACGCTCGTTGCTCGTCGCTCGTGGCTCGTTGATCCGCTCGGGGCCTTTACCGGCTTCGCACCGCGACGAATCCCGATCGCGAAGCGCTCGCACTCCGCCGGGCCGATCAACGGGCAACGAGCAACGAGCGACGGGCATTTCAGAACTTCTCCAGAATCGCGCTCACGGCGTCGCGCGCCACGTCGCGGCTCATCCGGCTCAGAGCGGCGTCGCTCTCCTCGAAGTAGGTGTCGGCAGACGGGCTGATCTCGTACCGTTCGTGCGCATCGAAGATCCGGGTGTAGATGACCTTGCCGGTGGCGCGATCGGTCAGCGTCAGGGAGAGGTTCACCGAGATCACGGCGCTGCTGGCTCGGGCGGTCACCGGATCGAGAGTCGAGGCGTAGGAAAAGGACTTCAAGATCGCGCCGGTAAGGACAGCGTCGGCCGCCGTAGGGTCGGCCACCACCCGGTAGCGGGTCCGGGCGATGAACTCGCGCGTGATCTCCGCGGGCAGGCGAGTGGCAAGGTGGTTGAGCGCCGTCCGGTTCGTGAAGGCGGGGATGGCGATGGTCTTGATGTCCTTCGGAAGGGCGTCGCCGTGGCCCGCGACGCGGTAGCCGCAGCCGCCCGCCAGCAATGCCAACCCGAGCGCCGCCGCCGGCGTGAGACGGTTCATCGGCTCGCCTCCGCGCCGGTCAGCGGCAAAGCCACCGCGACGGCGTTCTCGGCCGCGATCCGGAGGTTGTCCGCCGCCACGAAGAACCAGGCCGCGCGCGCATCGTTGCGGTCCGTGGCGATGGCGCCGACGGCGATGCCGCTTTGCCCGGCCATGCCGACTACATTGGGCGCTTCCACATCGGCCCCGCGGACGTCGATGTGGGCGCTGGCCAGGGCCTGCTCGAGAGCCCGGACCCCGGGATTCACTTCGAACTCCACCCACAGAGAGACGGTGTAGCCGTGAAACGCCGGTGCCTGGATCAGGCGGATGGATGGCATCTGGATTCCGCCGTTTAAGGCCAGCAGCGTTGCCAGGTGCCCCTCGATACGCAATTCGATGCTCTCCAGCGAAAGCGGCGCATCGGAGCCGTAGCGCGCCAGCAGGTTGAAGGCGGCCTGTTCGTCATAGACGGCCTTGGGCAGCTTCTGAAACGTGAGCAGACCGGCGGTTTGCTTGTGCAACTCGTCAATACCGCGCTGGCCGCGTTCGCTGGCCGGCTCGAAAACGTGGGCGATTACCCGGCGGATCGGCCCGGCCTGGCTCAGTCGCACCAGGAACATCGCGAGCACGATCGCAGCCGGGTGAGCCACGATCTGCTCGGATTCCGGAGGAAGCACGTAGCCGGCCGGCTCGACAACCGGGGCCCGCAGGTGCGCCGTTGGCCGCTCCTCGAGCGCGCCGGTCAGGTCCAGCACCAGGGGGCGCGGCCGCAGCCGCGAGACAATCTCCATGGCTTTGGCGCTCGATTCGGAGGAGCCGGCCAGGAACACCACCCGCGCCGCGGCCAGGTTATCCTCGTCCAGGGTCGTGATGAGGAGCGGCTCTCCGCGCTCCTCGGTCAGCGTGCCCGCCTCGACCTCGTCGGCGCCGATCAGCTTGGTCTGGAAAGGAGTTCGCGTCAGGACATCGCGCAGCTCCCGTCCCAGAAGGGAATTGCTCCCGACAATGGCGGCCACCAGCTTCGCGCTAGCCAAGTTGGTGCTCCGGTTCCGGCGTCGAACGGCGGAAGCGCCGCCGCACGATCCCGCCCAGGCGGACCACAATTCCGCTCCCCACGTAGGCCGTGGTGACCCCTAAAAGGACCTGCGGCGTGTAGGTCCACAGCAGGAAGATCATGCTGCCCCACAGCACGATCGTGAGCCACGAGCGGGGGTGCAGCAATTGGACATCCTTGAAACTCTGATAGCGCCAGGTGCTGACCATCAGGAAGGACAGCGCCGCCAGCAGGACCAGCCAGCCCGCCATCAGCGGCCACCACTGGATCGGCGTGCCGTCGGAAACGTACACGATGGCGGCAACCAGGGCCGCGCCGGCCGGAATGGGCAGGCCGACGAAGTACTTCCGGTCCGGGCGGCCGGGATTCTTCGGCACCGGGTTCTTCTGGACGTTGAACCGCGCCAGTCGCGCGGCGCCGCAGAGCAGGAACAAAAACGGGATGAAAAAGCCGATGCGCCGCACATGGTCGCGCAACATCGGATCGATCCCCGGGATCGCGAGCTGCACGCCCCAGGTGAACGCCAGCACGGCGGGAGCGATGCCGAAAGTGATGACATCGGCGAGCGAATCCATCTCGCGGCCGAACTCGCTGACCGTGTTGGTGAGGCGCGCGATGCGGCCATCCAGGCCGTCCAGCAGCACGGCCCATCCGATCAGGACGGCGGCCAGCCGAAAGTGCTCGTTGGGTCCGGTAGAGCCGGATCCGGCGAAAAGCGCGCCCTGTACGGACCGCATAATTGAAACAAAGCCGAGGAAAACGTTCCCCGCTGTGAACAGGGTCGGCAGGGCATAGGCCGCGCGTGGCCGTGGCCGGCCATCGGGCCCCGGGCCGATCCAACGCTGCGATAAGGCGCGCACTCCCATTCCGCTTTTACCCCTGTCTCCGGCTCGCCAGCACGCTCGAGCCGGCCCGCACCCTCATCCCGGGACGGACCTGTATGTCCCACTCGGGGCCGAGGAGTACATCCACCCGCGATCCGAACTTGATCAGACCAACCCGCTCTCCCGTCTCCACCCGGTCGCCCGGCTGCTTGTCGAACACGATGCGGCGAGCGATCAGGCCGGCAATCTGCCGGAAGGCGACTTCGCTGCCGTCGCCCTCGATCACCACCAGGTTCTGCTCGTTCTCGGCCGAGGCTTGCTCACGGCTGGCCACCAGGAAACGGCCCTTTTTGTAAAAGACTTCCTTGATCGTGCCAGCCACCGGCGAGCGGTTCACATGCACGTCGAAGATGTTCAGAAACACACTGATCCGCGTCAGCCCGGGCGATTCCTGCCGCACGGCAACCACCTTGCCGTCGGCCGGCGAGACGGCAACCGGCCCGGCTGGGACTTCGCGGTCCGGATCCCGAAAGAAATAAAGGCAGAAGAGTGCCACCAGGACCAGCGGGACGGCATAGAAAGGTCCCGCCAGCCACCCGACCGCTCCGGCAGCGGCGCCGAATCCCAAACCGTAGTAGATACCGTCAACCACCATCTGAAACACCTATTCTCTCACGGCGGGGGGCGGGCTTGAGCCCGCGCGGGGCTTCAGCCCCGCCTCGCGACCGTCAGGTAGCGGACCCGACCGCGACGGCAGATTCCGCTCGCTCACGTTCGCGGTTCGGTGCACCCGGCTGAAGCCCGCCCTCCGCAACCGCGCCCCCGAATGCTAACAAAGTAAACCGAAACCGGGCCTTGTAAAGAAGAGTCCACGGGCATAAACTCCATAAAGGCTCGGAAGAGCGGCGAAACTCCGCCGCACTTGACGCCGACGAGCCGGAGAATCATGTTCGACAGCGAGAGTCCCGACCTCTTTGTCATCGGACGGTTCCTGAGTCTGCACGGCGCCATGCAGGCATCGACCGGCGACCAACAGCTGGCCGAAACCGTCTGCCGCGGATTGCTGCACATTCCCGGAATCGAGGATTGCGCCTTCTGCGCTTCCGGGACCGTGGTCGCCTCCTCCTCCCCCGAACGGGCCCACGATCTCGCCGCGCGTCTCTGCCAGTATGAACGCCAGGAAGAGGGATGCCAGGGCGAGTGCCGCTCGCGGCGCATGCCTCGAATGGCAAGAGTCTCCATGGCGACCCAGCGCCATACCTACGGCGCCTTGCTGATCCGCATCTCCGACGAGGATCAATACGCCCTTTACGAACCGCACGTGGAAATCACGGCCAACCTGCTTGCCCTGCGCATCGAGACCGGGAAGCAGGCGGCGGAGCTCCGCGAGCAGAGCGGCAGGCTCATCCAACTGGTCCGTGCGCGAACGGTCGAGCTGGAGGACAGGAACGCGAGGCTCGAACTGGTGGTGAAAGGCGGCGATCTCGGCGCCTGGGACTGGAACGCGGCGTCCGGCGCGGTAGCTTTCAGCGAGCGCTTCGCCGGCATGCTGGGTTACACGCTGAACGAGATCGAGCCAAACGTGCGCACCTGGGAGCGCCTGATTCATCCCGAGGACTTCCCGCGCATGTCCGATGCCCTGCGCGCCCACCTGGACGGGACGGCCGCCTTTTACCAGAGCGAGCATCGTTGCCGGCACGCATCCGGAAAGTGGGTCTGGATTCTCGACCGGGGCCAGGTAGTCGAACGCGATATCACCGGAAAACCGCTGCGCCTGTGCGGCACCCATCTGGATATCACGGAACGCAAGGAGGCCGAGCACGCTCTCCAGTTGAGCGAAGAACGGTTGCGCCTGGCGCTGGACGCAGGCGCCATGGGGACCTGGGACGTGAATCTGGAAACCCGCGAGGTGCAGTGGTCCGAGGCCCACCAGAAGCTGTATGGTCTGGCGCCAGGCCAGTTCAGCGGCACCATGGACGGCTTCTGGCAATGCGTCCACCCCGACGATCTCCCGGGCGTGAAGGCCGAAGCTGCCCGGAGCCGCGAGAACCGGCTTCCCTTCCGGCATGAGTTTCGCATCGTCTGGCCGGATGGCTCGGTGCACTGGATGACCGCCCGCGGAACTTTCTCCTACGATCCCGACGGCAAACCGGTACGGCTGCTCGGAGTCGTGTGGGACGTCACCGAGCGGCGCCGCGCCGAAACGGAGCGCGGACGATTGACGGCGGCCATTGAGCACGCGGGGGAGAGCTTCGCCATCATCACCCGGGACGGAAAGATCGAGTACGTGAATCCGGCCTTCGAACGAACTTCCGGATACTCCTCCCAGGAAGTGGTCGGGCAGGGATGCAGCCTGCTGCAGTCCGACGAGATGGGCAAGGCGTTCCAGGGAACCGTCTGGGCCGCCCTTAGCGCGGGCCAGACGCTCTCGGGCCGCACCGCCATCAAGCGAAAAGACGGAACGCCGATGGCCATCGAGTGCACCGTCTCGCCGGTAGCGGGCCAGGGCGGCGCCATCGAGTACATGGTCGCGGTGTACAAGGACATCTCGGGCCAACTGCGGATGGAAGAGGAACTCCTCCAGGCGCAGAAGATCGAATCCATAGGCCGCCTCGCGGCTGGCGTCGCTCACGACTTCAACAACATGCTGACGCCGATTCTGGGCTACGCGGACATCCTGCTGGCCGGGATGCACCCCGCCGACGCCCGCTACGCCCAGCTGCTCGAGATCAAGAAGGCCGCGGAATGCTCGCGCGACCTGACACGCCAGTTGGTGGCCTTCAGCCGCAAGCAGGTGCTGCAGGTGAAAGCCGTGGACCTGCGCGACGTCGTGAGCGGCATCGGGCAACTGCTGAGACGCACGGTGCGCAAGAACATCGCGCTGAAAACCACTCTGTCCGCCTCTCCCTGTCCCGTGGCGGTGGACGTGGGACAAGTGGAGCAGATCCTGATGAACCTCGCCGTGAACGCGCAGGACGCTATGCCCGACGGCGGAGAGATCGCCATCGACGTGGCCCCAGTGGAGCTCGATGCGGCGTTCTGCGCGGCACACCACGGCGCCAGGCCGGGACCCTACGCGGCGTTGATCGTTTCAGACACCGGCTCCGGCATGGACGACGAAACCAGGCAGCACGCCTTCGAGCCGTTCTTCTCGACCAAGAACGACCAGGGCACCGGTCTGGGGCTCTCTTCGGTCTATGGCGTCGTCAAGCAGCACGCGGGAAGCATCTGGATCGATAGCGAGCCCGGCCACGGCGCCCGGTTCAGCATCTACTTCCCAGCCGCCCTCCCGCAGCCGGCACAGCCGGAGAGCCCGGCCCCCTCCCGCCAGGCGTATCGCGGAACAGAAACCATCCTGCTGGTGGAAGACAACGAAATGGTCCGCAAGGTGACGCAGAATCTTCTCCAGATGCAGGGCTACAAGGTCGTCTCTTTTGCCGGCGGCCTGGAGGCCCTGGGCGCGGTGGAAGCAGGCGCGGCCATCGATCTGCTGCTCACCGACGTGGTGATGCCGGAAATTGGCGGGCGCGATCTGTGGGCAAAACTGCGCCTGAAGAATCCCAGGCTGCGGGTGCTGTTCACCTCCGGCTACAGCGAGGCCTCCGTCGAGGGCCACGGCGCGATCGAGGCGGGCACGGACTTCATCCAGAAGCCCTTTTCAGTAGGCGGGCTGGCTGCTAAAATCCGGGAAGTGCTCGACCGCGAAAGGTAAGCTTCCATGGACATCGAATGGCTGCGCCGTCACTGCCTCTCTTTTTCCAGCGTCACCGAGCAGGTGCAGTGGGGCGAGCACCTGGTCTTCAAGGTCGCGGGCAAGATCTTCGCCATCCTGGCGCTCGAGCCCGGCGGTAATTTTCTCAGCTTCAAGTCCACGCCGGAAGAATCCGCCGAACTGGTGGAGCGTCCCGGCGTCATCCCGGCCCCGTACCTGGCGAAGGCGCATTGGGTGGCCCTCGAGAGCGAGGATGCTCTGAGCGCGGCGGAGACAAAGCGGCTGGTCGGGCGGTCCTACGAATTGGTGGTGGCGAAACTGCCCAAGGCGAAACAGGCGGCACTGAGGAGGAAGACATGAGGGCGGCCCACGAACCGCCCCCGGCCATCGCGCGCGACGGCTGGCGCTATCACCACATGGGTGTTCCCACCACGGTGCCACGGGCTGGGGAACGGTATCTGGCGCAATTCAAGATGTTCGTCTGCGGATATGAGACCAGCCCCTACGGCGTCGAGTGGATGCGCTTCGAACCGGACAGCCCTCTGCCCGCGCCGATCCAGTCGCTGCCACACATCGCCTTCGAAGTGGACGACCTGGACGCGGCGCTGGCCGGCAAGGAGGTGCTGGTTCCCCCCGGCTCGCCCTCCGCGGGAGTCCGGGCGGCGATGATCGTCGACAATGGAGCCCTCATCGAGCTGATCGAATTCAGTGCGCCCCGCTGACGCCTCCGGCGGTTGGCCGATTTCTTTCGCGGCGGTGCTTTTCGGCCAGCCGAGGCGCGCGCCAATAGGCGCGACCAGGGAGCGGGCAGCGCGACAGCCTGGGGTGCGATACGATGAACGTCGGCGGGGAGTGCTCCAAGCCAGGCCTGGATCGGACTCTCGGGTTCGACTTGACCTTCTCTGGGGTTACCCCAGGGCAACGTGGAGAACTGAGATTTCGTCGCGTGAGCGCCGGTGCGCTGCTGCGCACACAAGCTCACGCAGAGTGAGACTCGTTGGAGCATTCCGCCGCCGTTCGTCATGCCGAGTTCCTCGCTCCTGAACGCGCTGGCCCGATCCCTTCTCGCTGGCACGCCGGCCGTCGAAGAGATTGTTTCCCGATGCGGTTGGACGCTGGGCAGGCCCTGGCGTTGGCTTCGGCCCCTGGCGCGGCGATACGTTGCCGAGTTTGCCGGCCGGACGCGTCCCCGGCGCCGGGACGTGGTTCAGTTCCTTCTTCGCGACGCAGGTTTCGAGCGGGCATGGCAGCGGCATTCGCGCAAATTGTCGGTGGAGCATTGGCTGACCGAGCCGCAGCGGATGCAGCCCGTCGCGGCGGCGAGGGACTGGGGTGTGCCGGCCATCGAGTCCGCGGGAGAACTGGCGGATTGGCTGCAGCTCACTCCCGGAGAGCTGGGCTGGTTCGCCGACCTCAAGGGACTCGGCGGCGGCAAGCTCAGCCATTATCGCTATCGCGTCGTGCCGAAACAACTCGGCGGCATTCGCCTGATCGAAGCGCCGAAGCCGCGCCTCAAAGAGCTGCAGCGGCGGATACTGACCGAAATTCTCGACCGGATCCCGCTCCATCCGGCCGCGCATGGATTCCTCAAAGGGCGGTCCATCAGAACATTTGTCGCCCCCCATGTAGGGCAGCGGGTCGTCTTGCGGATGGACCTGAAGAACTTCTTCCCCACCTTCTCCGGCGCACGGGTTCAAGCCTTCTTCCGCACCCTGGGATATCCCGAATCCGTCGCCGATCTGCTCGGAGGCATCTGCACCAACGCCGCGCCGCGCTCGGCGGTGAGTGCGCCGGAGGCGCGCGACTGGTACTCGAGACCGCATCTGCCCCAAGGCGCGCCTACCTCCCCTGCGCTCGCGAATTTGTGCGCCTATCGGCTCGATTGCCGCCTGGCCGGCCTGGCCAGCTCGGCCGGCGCCGAGTACACGCGTTACGCCGATGACCTCGCATTCTCCGGCGGCGAGGAATTCGCGCGGCGCGTAGACCGTTTCTCCACGCACGTTGCCGTGGTCCTGATGGAAGAGGGTTTTCCGGTGCAGCATCGAAAGACGCGCGTCATGCGCCAGGGAGTGCGACAGCACCTGGCAGGCCTCGTCGCCAACCAGCGAATCAACGTCCGGCGCACGGACTTCGATCGTCTCAAGGCGACGCTCACCAACTGTGTTCGCCTGGGTCCGGAGAGCCAGAACCGGGAAGCCCACCCCAGCTTTCGGGCGCACCTGGAAGGCCGTGTGGGGTTTGTCGAGTCGGTCAATCCAGCTAAAGGCAAACGCCTTCGGTCGATCTTTGCGCAGATCCATTGGCAGTAGCGGCGTCCCGCGCCACCCGCACCATCGCCTCCAGGCTTCGCTCGACGTCGTCTTCCGTTGTCGCCCAGCCTGACACGCTGACGCGCATCGCGGCACGGCCATGCCACACCGTACCGCCGCACCAGCACGTTCCTTCCTCCTGAATTCCTGCGATCACGCGCCGCGTGGTTTCATCGTCCCCGAAAGAGACCAGCACCTGATTCAGCAGCACGTCGTTGAGCACCTCGTAACCGGCCGCGCGCAGGCCCTCCGCAAAGCGCGCCGCGTAGCGGCACGTGCGCTCGACAAGGTCCGCCACGCCGGACCGTCCCAGCGATGCCAGGGCGGCCCAGATCTCGACGCCTCGAGCCCGGCGCGACAGGCCCGGCGTGTACTTCCAGGGATCGCGCTGGTCCCCTGCCACCAGGTAGGCGGCGCTGCCGGCCATGGTGTCGTGCAGGTGCCGCGCCTCGCGCACGGCGACCACGGCGCTGTCATAGGGAACGTTCAGCCACTTGTGCGCATCGGTGGACCAGGAATCCGCCGCCGCGATGCCGCGCGCGAGATGGGCCCGTCCGGGCGCCGCCGCCGCCCACAGGCCGAAGGCGCCGTCCACATGCACCCAGGCCCCGCGTTCGTGCGCCGCGGCGCAGATCTCCTCCGCCGGATCGAACGAGCCGCTGTTGACGTTGCCGGCCTGTATGCACACGATGGCCGGCCCGTTGAGGCGCGGCAGTGCGTCCGCGCGCATGCGGCCCTGCGCGTCGGTAGGGACGCGGATCACCCGCTCTCTCCCCAGGCCGAGCAGCCCCAAACATTTGTGTACCGTCATGTGCGCCTCTTCGCTCACCACGACGGTGATGGGCGGCGCGCCGAAGAGGCCCTGGCCCTCGACGTCCCATCCCTCGCCCGCGAGCAGGGCGTGGCGCGCCGCGGCCAGGCCGCAGAAAATGGCTTGCGTGGCGCAATCCACCAGGCCGACCCCCGACTCGCGCGGCAGTTCCAGAATATCGAGCAGCCAGCGGATCGCGATCTCTTCAATCTTCGCCGCGGCCGGCGAGGTCGCCGCCATCACCGCGTTCTGGTCCCAAGCTCCGGCCAGCCAGTTCGCCGCCAGCGCCGCCGGCAGCGCCCCGCCGATGACGAAGCCGAAATAGCGGCCGCCCGCGCTCGCTATCGTTGCCGGCGAACCCAGGCGATCGAGCCGGTCGAGAACGGCCTCCGGGTCCGATGGCCCGGCTGGCAGGCCGCCGTCCAGTTGTGCGAGCGCGCTCACGGCTTCGGCGGTTGGCGCAACGCGGCGCTGGTCCAACTCTGTCAGATAGCGGATGGAGCGCCCGGCGGCGGATTCAAGCAGGGCGCGATTCATGACACCCTCGCCAGTTCCGGCACAACCGGAGTCAGCCACCCGTGGACATCGGGCCGGTTCCCTCTGACGATCCCCAGGAACTCTTCTTGCAGTCGCGCGGTGACCGGCCCGCGACAGCCCTCGCCGACCGGAATGCGGTCCACGGAGCGCACCGGCGTAATCTCGGCGGCGGTGCCCGTGAGGAAGACCTCGTCGGCGATGTAGAGCATCTCGCGCGGAATCGTCGTCTCCGCGGCCGGGATGCCCAGGTCCTCCGCAAGCTGCATCACGGAGCTGCGCGTGATGCCGCCCAGTGCCGAACTGCTGAGCGGCGGCGTCAGGATCCTGCCGTCGCGGACCACGAAGATGTTCTCTCCCGAGCCCTCGCTCACCAGGCCGGAGACATCCAGGGCGATGCCCTCGTGGTAGCCGTTCGAGACGGCCTCCATCTTGATCAGCTGCGAGTTCATGTAGTTGGCCGCCGATTTCGCCAGCGCCGGCAGCGTGTTCGGCGCCATGCGGTTCCAACTCGACACGCACGCATCGATCCCTTCCGCCGCCGCCCCGTCTCCCAGGTAAGCGCCCCACTCCCAGCAGGCGATGAAGACTTCGATCGGATTGTTCGACGGGTGCACTCCCACGGCGCCGTAGCCGCGCAGGACGATGGGGCGGATGTAGCAGGCCTCCATGCGGTTCACGCGCACCAGCTCGCGGGTCGCCGCCAAGAGTTCGGCGGCCGTGTAGGGCGCGTCCATGCGGCAGATGCGCGCCGAATCTAGCAGCCTGCGAATGTGATCGGCCAGACGGAAGACGGCCGGCCCGGAGGGCGTCCCGTAGCAGCGTATGCCCTCAAACACGGCGCTCGAGTAGCTGACCACATGGGACAGCACATGGATGCGCGCCTCGTCCCAGGGGATGAAGGTTCCATTCCGCCAGATCTGTTCGGTAGGAGTCATGACAGTTCCAGGATATCCGGTATCCGTGATGCAGAACAGATGCAGCTCCGCCGATTTGATACCATAACAGTTGCATGGAACAGGAAGCGCAGCCGTTTCTGTACCGCAACGTCTCCGCCAAGATCGCCGGCTTGATCGAGCAGGGTGTGTTGCGGCCGGGCGAGCGGGTGCCGTCCGTGCGGCGCCTCGGCGAGCAGGAGGGCGTCAGCGTTTCAACCATCCTGCAGGCGTACACGCTACTCGAGAGCCGGGGCTATATCGAAGCCCGGCCGCAGTCCGGGTTCTACGTCCGTTCCCGGCGGGACAGCCTGCCGCCGGAACCCCGCACCTCGGCGCCGGGACGGCCGGCCACCCGCGTCGGCATCAGCGGCCTGGTTTCGAGAGTGCTGCAGGCGGTCCTCGATCCCGAAGTGGTTCCCTTCGGCACCGCTTGCCCGGCGCCTGAGCTGCTGCCTGGACAAAAGGTGAACCGGCTGCTCGCGGGATTGATTCGCCGGTCGGGCCGCGACATCAACGCCTACAACTTCCCGCCCGGCCTGTACGATCAGAGGCGCCAGGTGGCGCGCCGTTCGCTCGACTGGGGCGGCAGGCTGTCGCCGGAAGAAATCGTAGTCACCTGCGGCGCCACCGAAGCCCTGCATCTCTGCCTGCGGGCGGTGGCGCAGCCGGGCGACCTGGTGGCCATCGAGTCGCCGGCCTACTTCGGAACGCTGCTGCTGCTCGAAGCGCTGGGAATGCAGGTGATCGAAATCCCGTCCCATCCGCGCCACGGAATGTGCCTGGACCTGCTCGGCGACGCCCTCAAGAAGCACCGCATCCGCGCCTGCATCGCGTCGCCCAATTTCAGCAATCCGCTGGGCAGCTCGATGCCGGACGAGAGCAAGCGGGAGTTGGTGGCCATGCTCGCTCGCCGCAACATCCCTCTCATCGAGGACGATCTCTACGGAGACGTGTATTTCGGCCCGGCCCGCCCGCGCGCGGCCAAGGCGTTCGACAACGAAGGGCTGGTGCTGCTCTGCTCCTCGTTTTCGAAGATGATCGCCCCCGGATACCGCATCGGCTGGACCGCGCCAGGCCGCTTTCAAGCCAGAGTCGAGGCGCTCAAACTGACCACCACCCTGGCCACGCCCACGCTGCTGCAGGCCGCCATCGCGGAGTTTCTCGAAAGCGGCGCCTACGACCGCCATCTGCGCAAAATGCGCGCCGCCTTCGCCACCCAGATCGAGCAGATGATCTCCGCGGTGGGTGAGCATTTCCCCGCCGGCACCAAGGTGACGCGCCCGGCCGGCGGCTTCGTGCTATGGGTGGAACTGCCGCACCACGTGGACTCGCTGGAGTTGCAGGAGCGCGCCCTGGCGGAGCGCATCAGCATCAGCCCGGGCCCGATCTTCTCCGCCCGGCAGAGATACCGGAACTACATCCGCCTGAACTGCGGCTACCCGTGGTCCGACCGGCTCGACCAGGCGCTGCGGACGCTGGGCCAGCTGGCGCGGTAAACTGGACACCGCGAACCTCATCTGAGGTGCACTGAATCCGACACCGGCGCGTCGCGGAGAGGTTGGTGAGGTCGTGCAGGACCGCGCTCGGATGGGGCATAATGAGGGGTCCTCCTGTCATGACAATACAGCCTGCCGGCTCGGCCGTCGCACAACTGGAAGACCGGATCGGGGCGAATTGGCCGAGCTTGCGAGCCGCGCGTAGCCTCGCCGAGAGCACGCGTGCGCTCCTTCGGTCGGAACTCGCCGGCATTGACTCGGACGACACAAGTATCGTCATTTCTGGATCGCTGGCGCGCGACGAGTTCACTGGAGGCAGCGATATCGACTGGACCCTTCTTATTGATGGTTTCGCAGACCCAAACCATCAGGAGCTTCTCGAGAGAATACGGCCAATCATCCGCAAGCACGCGGCCAAGGACCCCGGGAGAGAACGCACGTTTGGCAAAATGGCTTTCAGCCACCAACTGGTGCACGAGATCGGGGGTGAGGATGACACGAAT
>DATNLV010000484.1:0-4464 GCA_035602665.1 Bryobacteraceae bacterium
GGAAGCCGGCCGCCTTGGCCAGCCCTTCTTCGCTCGACATCAGGCTGTCTTCGTGCTCGATCGACAATACGTAATCGTAGCCGTACATGCGCAGCGTGGAGATGAACTCGCTCCACCAGCCCGCATCGTGGCCGTAGCCTACCGAGCGGAAAGTCCACGAGCGATTGCGCTCGTCGGTGTATTTCTTGGTGTCGAGCACGCCCGTTCGCGGCAGGTTGTAGTCGTAAATCTGCGTGTCCTTGGCGTGGACGTGAAAAATGGCGTCGCCTAGAATGCGAACCGCTTTGATGGGATCGATGCCCTGCCAGAACAGGTGGCTCGGATCGAAGTTACATCCCAGGTTCGCGCCCGCCGCCTCGCGCAGCCGCAGCATCGTCTCCGGGCTGTAGACCAGGAAGCCGGGGTGCATCTCGAGCGCGACCTTTACGCCGTGATCGGCAGCGAACTTTGTGCGCTCGGTCCAGTACGGAATCGCCTTCTCGCGCCACTGCCACTCCAGGATGTCGCCGAAGTGGGGAGGCCAGGCGCACGTCACCCAGTTCGGGTAAGTCGCTTTGTCGGTATCGCCCGGGCAGCCGGAGAAATCGACCACCACCGGCACGCCCAGCTTCTCGGCCAGCAGAATGGTGCGGCGGCTGATCTCGCGGCTCTGGGCGGAGATCTCCGCGTTGGGATGCAGCGGTTCGCCATGACAGCTCAGCGCGCTGATGGCGACGCCGCCGGCGGCGATCTTCGCCTGGAACTCAGCCAGCGCCGCGGCGTCCTCGAGCATGGAGAGTTTGCAGTGCGGGTCGCCGGGATAGTTCCCCGTGCCCAGCTCAACGGTGTGTATGTCCAGGGCCTTCAGCTTCGCGATGACCTGGTCTAGCGACAAATTCGCCAGCAGGGCAGTGAACACGCCGACTTTCACGAGAGCTCCTCCTTTTGCCAGTGCCCTGACCGCAAGACCTGGTTCGCATGTGGGGCAGCTTGCCAAGCTGCGCGCCGGTTGGCAACCGGTGCTGGGGGCGGGTTGACAACCCGCCGCAGGCTGCCAGCCTGCCCCACAGGGCAAAGGACAGCTCACACGATCAGAGACCTAGTCGACAGAATATCAGACCGCCCGGTGGCTGGTTTCGCTCAGGTAGACTCGTAGTTGTCATGCGCCCTATCCTCCTGCTGGCATCCCTGGTCTTCGCCGCCGCTGCCGCGGGCCAGCCTTCGTTGACCGCCGCGCAGGTGATCGAGAAATCCATCGCGGCCACCGGCGGGCGCCAGGCAATCAAGAAGATCTCCAGCAGTTACGCCAAGGGCCTGATGGAATTCCCGGCGAGCGGGGCGCACGGAATCATCGAACGGTACGCCAAGGCGCCCGACAAGCAGTTGACCGTGACGAACCTCGAGGGAGTCGGCGAGACCCGGCAAGGCTTCGACGGCCGCGTCGCATGGAACCAGGATCCGAGCGGACAGGTCACCGAGCTCAGTGGTACCGCACTCGAGGACTTCAAGCGCGGCGCGTCCTTCAACGCCGTTCTGAATTGGCGCACGCAGTACCCGAAGGCCGAGCTCGCGGGGAAGCAGCCGGTTGGCGAGCGTGAAGCGTACGTGATCAAACTCACCGCAGTGTCGGGAAAGGTCACGACCCGCTACTATGACGTCCGGAGTTTCCTGCTGCTGCGGGAAACCAGCATCTACGACACGCCGCAGGGGGACATGGTCATCGTAGCGACATTTTCCGACTACCGCGACATCGATGGCATCCAGACGCCCCTCCGCATCCGCCAGCTAATGCCCGTAGGCGAGATCATCTTCACCACTACCGAACTCAAGAACAACGTCCCCATCGACGACGCGAAGTTTTCCAAGCCGGTTAAATAGCCGTCAGCTATCAGCCGTCAGCCAAACCGTAAGGGAGTTGGCCGCTAGCGGTTCGGAGCTGACAGCTGATAGCTGAAGGCTGACAGCTTAGTTTTTATGGTTCCTTCACCAGCGTCCAACTCGGATCGGGGTCGTACTCGGTCATCGCGTTCGCGATTTCGGCGGTCTTGGCGCCCAGGTTCTTCTGATAGACGCGGCCCTGGCTGTTGACGATGAACGTCATGATGCCGCCGCTACCCCACTTGGCGGGATAGGCTACCAGCGCATAGCCCGCGATCATGTGGCCGTTGATGACGTAGCTGAATTTCCCGCCCGGCGCATGCGGCCCTTGCGCCTTCAGGACCCGCAGGAAATACCCATGGAACGGCGTTCGCTGCCGCTGCGGATCGGGGGAGCCCGTGGCGGCGGGCGTCTGCGAACGGCCCGCGGGATATCCCTCGGCGCGCGCCTCCACTATCAGCTTCCCCATCGGGCTCGGTTTCTCGCCCTCGGCCACATCCCAATACAGGCCGTCGCGCTGGCCGGGCGTGCTCACGAACTTCTGCGCGTACACGGCAAGTCCGTCCTCCGACGTGTCGAGCGCCTGGGTGAAGTACTCCCATTGCGCCACCACGTAGGCGCGGCAGGTCATCATCGCCGAGAGCTCGTTCTGTCCGATCCTCCGGCTCAGAATCTCGTCCAGCCCGGCGGCCGTGTCGAACCGCCACTTGTCCCCCGCTTTGATCAGCGGAATGGGGAACGGGAACTGGTCGTCGCCCACGGTGAGCGTGAACTTCGCGTCGTCGACGCGCACCAGCTTCACCGATTTCCGAAGCCGCTCGGCGAAGTGGGCGAGCGCGTTAGCGTCTTCGACAGGATCGCCCGACAGCAGCTTTTCGCGGTCGGGACCCAGAACCGCCGTCATCGCTGCCTGGTCTTTCGCCTCGGCGGCGCTTACCAGCGCTTGAACGGCATCGTCGGTGGTAGAGAACAGCGTCTGCGGTACCGCGGCGGCCAGCGGGCCGGAGGACAACAGCAGCGCCAGCGCGCCGCACGCGCAATGCAATTTCAGGATCGCGCTCATTATTTCCTCCTATCCTTGTCGTCGTCGTGGTGAGGGGCCGGCTTCGGCGGGGGCGCAGGCCTTGACTCGGGTGCCGGCCGTCTGGCCTCGTTGCGGCTGTCCTGTCCGCGCTGGCTCGCCGCGTGCGGATCGAAGCCGCCGCCGTGATTGCCGCCAAAGGCTGAATTGTCGCGCTCCGCCGGCCTGACTTCGGGCCGGTTCGGCGGCGGCGGGTTGTTCACAGGCGGCCGGTCCTCCGAGCGCCACCCCTGCTGCGGGCGGCCGCGATAGGTATCGATCCGCTGGTCGTTGGTGTTGATGTTGCGATCGATGATCTTGTTCTGGACCGGGTGGTTGTCGTTGTACAGCGCGCGGTCGCGGTCATGTCCCCGGACGTTGTCGAAGTGTGTGTCCCGGTGCACGCTGTGATACCGCTCAAGCGTGTTGTAATTCACCTCCCGGTTCACCACCGTGCGGTTCACCACCACGTTCCGGAAGTTCACGTTCACGTACACGTTGTTGATGTGCACATACGACCGGGAGCGCACCATCCAGCCCGTTCCGTAATGGTCGTCCCACCCGTGGTAATAGACGCGGTGATAGCGCCAGTCGAAGTCGTTGTTCAGCCAGGCGCCGATAAAGAAGCCGCGCCCGAACGAGAGTCCCATGTAGAACCCGGGCTGCCGGTAGTAGATCAGCGCGGGGTCGTAGACCGGCACGTAGATGTACTGCGGCTGGGCTGGCCAGATCGCGATGTACCCGCCGTCCTCGCGCACTTCCTGCTGCGGCGTCGTCATCAGGTTGCCGGCGGAACGCGCCTCCACCCGGAGCCGCTGAACCGCTGTCATCACATCGGCGGACTGGCTGACGTAGGCCTGCCCCAGCGCCGTGGTCCAATCCAGTTTGTCGGCCATGTTGAACAACACGGTCGGATAATGCGCGACGGCTTTCACGCTCACGTCCCAGGGCTCTTCGTCGATGTAGCCGGGATCGGTGTTGGCGCGCACGAAGCGGGACGCTTCGTCGATCTGGTCCGGAAAAGTCGCGGCCACCAGAACCTGCGCCAGAAGCGGGTCGGGATAAAGCGCGATGGGCGCCAGCAGGTTGTCTAGCTGCTCGGGCGAGAAGTATCCGTTGGCATCGTCCTGACACCAAGCGGGCAGGGCACACGCCAGCAGGAGAACGAACGGAACGAACAGGGTCTTTCGCATAGTGGACCTCCATAAGAGAATACCAGCCTGCCATCCGGGCGGCTGGGGCACTCATCTCTTTGAACGTGCCGGAGGCCGCGCGGTTCATCCCCAAAACACGGGAGAGGGGGAGCCGATTCGGGGCTAGAGTGTGACGTCCGGCGTGGCGGGACTGGAGAAGTCCCGCGCGGGCTGAAGCCCGCCCCCCGTCCCCAGGTGGTGTAAGCTTGTCTGGATTGGTACAGAGCGAGACAGTCCTGATGGCCGCGCAGAACCCCGATGGGGGGTGGGGATACCGGGGCGGTTCGTCCTGGACGGAGCCGGCCGCGTACGCGCTGCTGGCCCTTGACGGCGAACCCGACTCGGGTCCGGCTT
>DATNLV010000520.1:0-10984 GCA_035602665.1 Bryobacteraceae bacterium
AGCCGTGTGGGGCAGGACTCCAGTCCTGCAGCGGGTCTCCAGACCCGCCAGTGAGCTTGCCCCTACCCCCCAATCAAAGGTAGTATGATCCCTTACCCTTTTCACCCCGGGTACCGGCCGTGGCCGGCGGCGCCTCGGGAGGAGACCCATGATTGCAACCGCCGAAAAAGTCACGCAACGATTTCATCCCGTCAGCGCGCCCGACTACCTGCCCGTCCACCTGCTCCGGGACCTGCAGCTCACGAGGCTTCAATCCACCGTCCGCCGAGCGTACGATAATGTCCAACTCGTCCGCGAGCGCATGCAGGCCAACGGCCTCGAGCCCGATGACATCCAGAGCCTCGACGATCTCCCGCGCCTGCCCTTCACCGTGAAGTCCGACCTGCGCGACACCTATCCCTACGGCCTGTTCGCCTGCCCCCTCAGCGACATCGTCCGCCTGCACGCCTCGAGCGGCACCACCGGAAAGCCCATCGTCGTCGCCTACACGCAGGACGACCTGAACGTCTGGACCTCGGTCATGGCCCGCGCCCTGGCCTCCTACGGAATCCACCGCGGCGACATCTTTCAGAACGCGCACGGCTACGGCCTGTTCACCGGCGGCCTCGGCGCGCACTACGGCGGCGAGGCACTGGGCGCCACCGTGATCCCCATCTCCGGCGGCAACACCGACCGCCAGGTCATGATCATGAAGGATTTCAAGGTCACCTCCATCTGCGCCACGCCGAGCTACTTCGTGCACATGCTGGAGCGCGCCGCGGAGATGGGCATCGATGTCCGCGAGCTGCCCTTGCGAGCCGGCGGATTCGGCTCCGAACCCTGGAGCGAATCCATGCGCCACCACATGGAAACCAGGGCCGGCATCAAGGCCTACGATTGCTACGGCCTCACCGAAATCACCGGCCCCGGCGTCGGCGCCGAGTGCTGGTTCCAGCGCGGCCCGCACATCTTCGAAGACCACTTCTATCCCGAGGTCATCGATCCCGAGACCGGCCGCAACGTCCCCGATGGAGTCGAGGGCGAGCTGGTGATCACCACCCTGAGCAAGCAGGCCATGCCCATGATTCGCTTCCGCACCCGCGACATCACGGCGCTCGAGCCCGAGCAGTGCGCCTGCGGCCGTACGCTGCGCCGAATTCGCAGAATCGGCCGCCGCAGCGACGACATGCTGATCATCCGCGGCGTCAACGTGTATCCCTCGCAAATCGAGACCGCGTTGCTGGCAGTTGAGGGCACCATGCCCCACTACCAGATCATCCTCACCCGCGAGAAGGGCCTGGACCAGATCGAGGTTCAGGTGGAAGTGACGCCGGAAGTCTTCGGCGACCGTATCCGCGCGCTGGTCGAGCTGAACGAGAAGCTCACGCACGCGATGGAGCACGCTCTGGGTCTGCGGGTCAACGTCAGCCTGATCGAGCCGCACACCCTCCAGCGAAGCGAAGGCAAGGCCAAGCGAGTGATTGACCGGAGGAATGAAGCGTGAAAGTTCAACAGTTGTCGCTGTTCCTTGAGAACCAGCCGGGCCAGATCGTGAAACCCTGCCGGCTGCTGGCCAGTGAGGGAATCAACATCCGCACCCTGTCCGTCGCGGACACTAAGCAGTTCGGCATCCTCCGCATGATCGTCTCCGACTGGGAGCGCGCCGCGAAACTCCTGAAGGACGCCGGCTACGTAGTCAACGCCACCGAAGTCGTGGCCATCGAAATCCCCGACCAGCCCGGCGGCCTCTCCAGCCTTCTTCAAGTGTTCGAGAACAGCCCGGTCAACGTCGAGTACATGTACTCGTTCCCCGAGGGACGCCGCCAGACCGCGGTGATGATCTTCCGCTTCGACCAGCCCGACGCCGCGATCAAGCTCCTCCAGACCGCCGGCATCAGCGTGGTCAACCCAGTAGAGATCTACAACCGAGTCCAGCAGGCCTAGGCCGTGGCATTTCTTTCTTATTCGTGTCCATTCGTGTTCATTCGTGGCCAAAGCCTTGTTCTCAGGGTTTCCGAAAGGTGAGCACATAAAACTGCCCGTCCCTAAGTTCTTCAAGATGTATGTCCTGCATTTCGGCGGGCACCAAGTCGACCGGTGCGCTGACCGGCGCCTTGCGGTTCTTGAATAGGCCCCCAGGCTGTTTCTCATACACGGCCTTGACGTGTTTCTCGGTCTCATCGGCGATCAGCAGCAGGCTTCCCGGTTTCGCGACGCGAATCATCTCCCGGATTGCCTTGGCGCGGTCGTTGAAGAAGTTGATGCCCCCCACGTGAAAGACCACATCGAAGCTCGCGTCGGCGAAAGGCTGGCTTTCGGCATTCCCCAGGTACAGATCGCAGTCCAGATGCCAGCGGCGCAGGTTGCTCTGGCAGTTCACCAGCATCTCGGGAGACAGGTCGAGGCCGGAGAGCTTCACGCCGCCGGGCAGATATTTGAAGTTCAGACCCGTGCCCACCGAAGTCTCGAGCACCGAATCGCCGGGTTTGACTTCGAGCTGGCGCATATAGCTCACGAAGTAAGCGTCCCGGTGGAATCCCTTAAGCGCGCAGAAGATGCGCTGGATGTCGTCGTAGAAACCGCCGATGGTTTCGTACAGGTGGTTGTACTTGAGGTTATCGCCGCTGAGATCTTCCTGCTTGAGGAATGTCGGGATTCCACCGCGCACCGGAAACCGCTCCCCGGAGCTGCTGACCAATACTTCCCCGCCCTGCTCGACATCCACGTGCAAGGGCTTCCCGGTATACGGACTCTGCAAAAGGGCGACGGTCTCCGGCCGCTCGGCCCACGATTTCTTCTTCGTCCGGTTGAGCAGCGCCCATACGGCGAGAACAACCGCTCCGCCCACGGCAAGCCAGCCAAAACGCGGGTCAATCATAAGAGTATGGCGCAGTGTCACAACCAGGGCGAAGAGAGCGCCGAACAAAGCGCCGGCCCAGCCGGTCTTCGCGGCGCGGAATTCCTTGTTCCACATCCACACAACCCCAGCCGCGAACCAGTCGACCAGAATGAGCACCGCCAAGGAACCGCCCGCTGCGGCCTGTGGAAGAAACGACAGAAACAGCATTTGCACGCTCGCCGCCGCCAGCGGGAAAGGAAGCGTCGAGAGCAACCCTGGCAGACGCGGACTGGTGAGGCGGTGAAATGTGAGCGAAAGAACGGCGAGCACGGTAGCGAGCAGGATCCAGCCTGCGTGTTGAAGTGCCTGCTCCGGGCTCGCTCCGAAGAGAATCCGCCAATCGCCAACCAGATGGGGAACGAACGAGATGGCCATCAGCCACAGAAACCCCCGCCAGGGCTTTTGCGTTCCAACGAACCAGACAGCCCCTATGGGGCCCGTCCATTCTCCCACGGGCTTAAAGAAGAATCCCAGAATAAAGAGGCTGGCGACGGTCCAGGCCACAATTTGCAGCCGGAGGCTGTATTCGGTTTTCGTAGGCATGGTTTGCGGTTCTCCTTTGGATTTCACTTCCCGCGCGGCGTGCGGCTCCGCTTCCGAGCGGCCGCCTCCATCCCGGAAAGCGTGGCCAGCGCGGATTCGCCCCACTCGAGCGCGGCGCGCGTCAGTGCGATTCCCAAGCTGATCGTGAGTAACCAGAACGGCTGATGGGGGTTTTGGGAAGCCTGTGTCGTGGCCATGGTTTCGAGCCCCAACAGGGTGGCTAGCATGCGCCGGTTTTTTTCTTGCAGCTCCTGGACGTGCGCGATCGAAACGCCGGGCGCCGCCTCCCGCCCCAAGAACAGCTTGAGCAGAAACTCATTGCGCGGCGGATCGTTCTTGAAGGGAATCGCGAGCCACTCCCGCAGGCACGCGCGCCCGGCCTCGGTCAGCGAGTACACCTGGCGCCCCTTCCTCGCGGCTTTGTCCGGCTTCCTCGCCACAATGAGGCCCTCCGCCGCCAGCCGTTTGAGCGTCGGATAAATCTGCCCATAGCTCTCCCGCCAAAAGTAGCTGATGCTCGATTCGGCACCCTTGCGAATGTCGTATCCGGACAGGTTGGGTTCGATGCTGAGTGCGCCCAGGATCAGGTAAGACGTCTGATTGCGTGCCATACCTCTACAAGATATATCTGACAGATGTATTTGTCAAGCCCCTATCAACCAGTCACACGCAACCACAAAAAACTTTGCCCGAGCGTATCCCCAGGCAGCGCTTGTCCTTGAGGGCTTTCGCCAACCTCCTCCGGCACGCCTGACCGTCCGATTTCCGGCCGCGGAATTGTACACTCTTGTGCCACTATGTCCCCACACGAGATCGCCTGCCCGGCCGACATCGGTCCCGACCGCACCCTCTTGTTCTGGCTGGACAGCAGCCTGAAGTTCTCCGCCCGCCCGCACGTGCGCCTGGCGCTCCACTGGCTCCGCGAGACCGCTTCCGGCCAGTTCGGTCCCGACCTCTCGAGGCACTTCGAACTCGACGGCGGCGCCTGCATCGAGGCCACCCTCTCCGCCACCTTCCTCGCCGCCGTGGCTCTCGACCACGAAGGTCGTCTGCGCCTGCGCATCTCCCGGTGGCGTCCCCGGAGCCTCGCGGTCGAAGCCCGGCCCGACTGGGACGCGAATCCCAATGCCCTGCTCCGCTCTCTTTTCGCCTTCGATCCCGAGGCGCCCGCGAGAGCGCCCACGCGGCTGGCGGATGCGATTTATGAGCAGCTGTTCCCGGCCCTGGAGAATCAGTGCGCGGCCGAGTTGAGCCGGCTCACGGCTCGCCGCGCCGCCATTGTCGACCGCTCCTTCGACTTCACACCGCAGGGCCTGGCCGCCTTCCACTCCGCCCTCGAAGGCCAGGCGGTGCGCGACAGCCTGGCGCGGTTGATGGGCAATGACCGCACTATCGAGGTGCATCTTCCCAGCTTCGGCCGCACCGAGTGGCCGGACCGCTGGAGCAGGCTCGCCAACGCCGAGGCCGTGGTGGAGGAGGACGGCCGGATCTTCGTGCACGCCAAGCCCGGCCAGGCCGCTGCCAAGAACGCCTGCCAGATCGCGCTGGCGCTGGCCGCCCCTTTGCTCTATCCCCGGTCCACCGGATTCCACATCGGCTTCACGGACCGCCGCGTCTCAACGGCCGCGCGCTTGGGGCATTCGCTGCCGAAGGTGCTGCGCCCTTACGACTTCGGCCCCGAGCCCTGGGAATGGCTCGCCACGGCCCCGGCCGGTGAAGTGGTGGCGTCGGTGTCGCTGAGCGTTCCCGGCAACCTGGCCGAAGCATGGCCGCGCGCGCCAGGCGAGAGAGATCCGCTGTTCTTCGATGTCTACTCCAAGGTGTCCGTAGCCGTGCAGCTGGCGCTGCGCCGCTGGCTGCCCTACGTCTACTTCAGCGACCTCAGCCGCTTCGAGAACTCCGCACTCGCGTATTCGCTGCTCTTCTACCGCAGCACCTACCCGTGTTCCGGCAAACCCCGCAGCGATTTCGCCTACGACCTGGTGGCTGTGGACAGCCCCGGCGTCGCGCGGCCCTGGGCGGCTCGCCCTCTGGCCTCCGCCATGGGACGCGCCGAGCGGCTGCTCATCGCGGGCGGCCGCCGCGACCTGGCGCGCTGTTACCGTCCCTGGCAGGCGCGTGATGTGCTCGCAAGCATCCTGCTGCGCCCGCGGTTCATCAATGAGCTGTTGACCAACGACGAGTTCTTGATCGATCGGCTGGTGGACCTGGGTCTGGCCGGCCGCGACCTGGCCTCGCGCTCCGCCGTCAACGCGCGCCGGACGGCAAAGGATCTGGCCATCGCGATCGAGGCTTTCAGCGCCGCGGTCAACCGCAAGCTCAGGCGCCTGTATGGCGGCCAGCCGGCCGTGTCGCTGGGCTCGCTGCTCATGGTCGAGGCCACCCGTGCTCTGGCCGTCGCCCTCGGCGGCGACGCCTCGATCTCCGCCACTCTCCGCTTCCAGGCGCAGGGCCGCGAGCAGACCTTTACGAACCGCCTTCCGGCCTGAAGCCCGCCCCCGATTCGTCCGATCTATTCTCTGATGAAGCTCGCACTCATCCTGGCGCTCTCGGCGGCGGCCGTATCCGCCCAGACTCCCGACGCCATCGCGCGCCAGCGCGCCGCGATCGAACGGCAACGTGCCTCCGTGAGGCAGCAGGTCAAGCCGAACGCGCCGTCGACCGCGGGCTTCTTCACCGTTCCCTGGGATGAACCGCTCTCGCCGCTGCCGGACGGGGCTCCCGCGATCGTGGCCGACGCCGACGGCGAGTGCGATCCCATTCCCAAGGATCAGATCGAGCCCATGGTGCGTGAGATCGCCGAGCGCGAAGGCCTCACGCCGCAACTGCTGCGCGCCGTGATCGAGAAGGAATCCTCGTATCTGCCCTGCGCCGTTTCGCCCGCCGGCGCCGAAGGTCTTATGCAATTGATGCCGGACACCGCCAGCGGCCTGGGCGTCGACGATCCGTTCGATCCGCGCCAGAACGTGGATGGCGGCGCGCGATACCTCAAGCAGATGCTCGATCGCTACGGCGGCAACCTGCTGCTCGGGCTCGCCGCCTACAATGCCGGCCCGGGCCGCGCCGACAACGCCGGAGCGTTTCCGCTCCCGGCGGAAACCACCAACTACGTTTCGGAGATCCTGCGCAAGCTGGGCACGGATTTCCCGAAGCCGATCCCTCCGGCGCCCCCGCGAGCGCCTTAAGAGTCACTTCGGCGCGCCGGCGGCCCAGTAGCCGCGCTTGGCGCTGACCACCCACTTGGCGTCTCGCGTGCGAACCGAAATGGCGCGGAACTTGCCGTCCAGATCGGACCGGATCGGGACGTAAGCCAGCATGTAGTACTCGCGCCCGTCGGCAAAGGCGCGCTCCAGGCCGCCCAGAATGTTGTTGCTGTTTCGAAACGCCGTCCCACCGGTGGCGGCCGCGATTTCGACCAGCGTCTCGCCCGCCGAAGAGGCGCTGCGATCCATGGCGCTCATGACGGCTGGCGCCACCTGAGCCACGTCCCCGGGATTGGAAGGGTCGAAGAACGCCGACGTGTACAGCCCGCGCGAGTCGATGGTGTAGATCGGGATGTTGGCGTTCGCGGCCAGGCGCAGCACGGGCTCCATGTCCGGGATGCGATCCACGGACCGGAGAGTGAGGCCTCGGATTTCTGGAAAATAGGCCGAAAGGAGTTCGTAGCCCGCTTGGCCGGGCACAAGCTCGAAGCCGTCGGAAAACAGGACGATCGTCCGCCTGCCGCCTCCCTTGCGCAGTTGTTCGACCAGTCCGCGAAACTCCCTCAGAAAAGCGACCGTGGCCACACGATCCTGCTCGGCGAGCTGATCGGCTTCCGGCGGCAGGCTGGACCTCCTGGCTTCGCATTCCCGCCTGCGAGATTCGTCATCGCAGATGGAGCGGACCTCGACGAGCGTGCGCCGGAAGTCCCGCAATTCAGCCTCGACGGAGCTTTTCCGGCTGCTCAGGAACAACTTCTCGAACTCCTTGCTATCCACCACCTTCAGCACCAACGCCGGATCGGAGGTCGGACTCTGCAGAAGCTGCACCGAAGTTCCCACGGAAATGAGAACGTACTGCGCATCGCCCGCGCGTTCGCTGTGGAACAGCTTCGAGAGGGCTTCCCGGATGTGCACCAGGCTGGGAAACGCGGTGTGCAGCGCGTCGATGCAGATCAGGTAGGTGCGCCGCAGGGGAGGCTTCGTGGGCGCGACGGCGGCAGGCGTCGCCGCGGGCATCGCGGCAGCCGCCGCTTCGGGTGGTGGCGGGCTCGGGACACCGGCGGTCTCGACGCTGAAGCCGGAGATCTTCTGCTCCACGCCGTCCTCGAACAACGTAAAGTCGGACTGGGTCAGTCCCGTAACGGTGTGTCCTTCTTTGTTCCTCACCACCACCGGGACCAAAACCTGGCGCACTTCGACTTTGATGGTCGTCTCCCCCGCGGCTGCCGAAGGCTCGCTCGGCGTGCGCTTCGATTGCTCGTAGCGGGCCTTGAAGCCGGCATTGTCGGGCGCCAGCGTGGATGCGATCCGGTATTCCTCCGTCGCGGCCTTCCCGTCCCCCGTCTTCTCGAGTGCCTCCGCCAGGTTGGCGTGCGCGGCCGGATCCTTGGGCTGGAGCCGCACACCCTCGCGAAACTCGGTGGTCGCCTCTGGCACCGCCCCGCGCTTGAACAGCAGGGCGCCCAGAAATTCGTGAACCTGGCCGGAATCGGGAGCCAGTTTGACGGCTGCGCGCAGCTCCGCTTCCTCGCCCGCGATGTCGTCGGTGGCACCCAGGGCGGCCGCCAGATAGCAACGTGCGACCGCGACCCCGGGATTGAGTTGCACGGATGCGCGCAAGGGCGGAAGCGCCTCGCCGGGCTTGTTGTCCTGGGCCAGAGAGACGCCCCGGTCCAGCAGCTCCCAGGAATCTTCGGCGATGGGCGTCGCGAGCAACGAAACGCCCGCCACCTTCTGCTTCAGCTCCGGGTCGAACTCGGTGTCGATGCCGTGCACGCGGTAATCCGAATAGCGGTGCACGCTCACCGCCTGGCCGTCGGAGGTACGCGCGTGAACAGTCACCTTGGCGGGCAGCGAGAACGTGCTTTCGATGTAAGGGAAATTGACCGGAGCCAGCCACATATCGGTGGTCAGCGTCTCGAGCGGCAAGCTCTTTGGACGCTCGATCAGGTCCGCTCTGAGCCTCACGATGCCGTGGGTCGCGGGGTCGATCCAGACCAGGCCCTGGAATCTGAGGGCGCGTCCACCTTCGGTTGACACGTGGCCGAGCGATTGCGTGCTTTCCGGACGCTGCGCGAATGCCACCAGGAGAAGATCCGCGCCGTCCGCGGTGGCACGGCCCAGGTAGCGGAACCTGGACTCGGCCCGATACTGCGGCAAGAGGTAGCGGACCAGTTTGAAAAAGTGCCCCATGAGCACGAACTCGCTGGCGGGAGGATGCGCGGCGGCGCCGCTGGCGAAGTCCAGGCGGGACTCCGTGAATTGACCGGGCGTTGCGTCCGGGGCCGCTTGAACAAGGTACCGAAAGTCCTCGCGGCGGCTACGCCCGGCCATGCTGGCGTCGAAGCGCATCTCGCGGATGTGTTCCGTCCCGTCGATGTCCACCAGCTTGGCGAGCGTCGCGCGGAGATTGTCGCCCGTGTCTTTGAGCAACCCGTCGAGTCCATCCTGCCTGGAGTCGAACTGCATGCCCTGGAGTTCGGGGACCGCGCGCACCAGTTCGGCGCTGTCCGAATCGACGAAGAGTTTCTGCGCGGCCGCAACGCCGCACAAGACCAAGCTCAGCGCAATGGCATCTCGCCAGGCCATGCCTTACTCGTATCGCAGCGCCTCGGCCGGCGCGATGCGCGATGCGTTGCGCGCCGGGTAAATGGTCGCCAGAAAACTGATGGCGATGGCCATGGCCGCGATCCATACGCTGTCGATCCAGCGCGGGGCGAACGGCACGAAGCTCAGCGCATAAACTTCTTCGTCCAGGCGCACCCAGCGGTACGTGTCGGCGAGGAAGGAGAGCAGGTGGCCGGCCGCGAGGCCGATGGCCGTGCCCACCACGCCGATCAGCACGCCCTGAAACATGAAGATGCGCCGGATCTGCGCCTGCTTCGCGCCCATCGAAACCAGGATGGCGATGTCGCGGTACTTCTCCATCACCATCATGATCAGCGTGATGAGAATGTTCAGCGCCGCCACCAGCACGATGAGGCCGATGGTCACGAAGGTCACCGCGCGCTCCATGTTCAGCGCGTTCAGGATGTGCCGGTTCTGCTCCATCCAGGTGGAGGCTTTGAGTTTCGGGCCGACCACCCGGTCCACCTGGCTCGCCACTTCGGGCGCCCGGTAGATGTCGTCCAGTTTCAGCTCGACGCTGTTGACCACGTCTTCGAGGCCGAGCAGACGCTGCGCCGACGTGAGCGACGTGTACGCCCAGGTGGAATCGATCTCGAAGAAGCCGGATTCGAACAGGGCCACCACGCGAAAACGCTGCGAGGCCGGCCGCGGGCCGAACGGCGTCAGCTCACCTTGCGGGCTCATCACGGTGACAGTGCCGCCAACGTCCGCGCCCACCGTCTGCGCCAGGCTGGTGCCGAGGATGATGCCCGGCAGCGCGTCCGGATTCGGCCTCAGCCCTGCCAGCGAGCCTTTCTTGAGATGCCGCAGCATGTCGCTGGTTTCGAGTTCGGCCCCGGTCTGGATGCCCTTCAGCGTGGCGCCGCCGGCGCTGCGGTCAGTGTAGAGATACACCTGGCCGTAGAGGGCCGGCGATGCGGCCACGACGTGCGGCAACTTCACCAGCTTCGCTTCCAGTCCTCGCCAATCCGAGATGCCGTAGCCCGGCTCTTTCTCGAGCACGAGGATGTGCGCGTAGGCCCCGAGCAGGCTGGTTTCGAGCGTCTTGCGGAAGCCGTTGTTGATGGCGAGGGCGACCACCAGCGCCATTACGCCCGCCGCCACGCCCACCACCGAGATCACCGAGATGACCGAGATGACGGCCTGCTTGCGCTTGGCCTTCAGATACCGGCGCGCGATGAAGAACTCGAAACGCCCGGTCACTTGCCTCCCGCGTCATCGGCGGTGCGCAGCGCGTCCGCCAGTCCGATCGAAGTCTCGGGCCGCAACAGCGGGAACAGGATCACGTCGCGGATGGATTTCGAATTGGTCAGCAGCATCACCAGGCGATCGACGCCGACGCCTTCGCCGCCCGTGGGCGGCATGCCGTAGGCCAGCGCGCGCAGGAAGTCCTCATCCATCTGCTGGGCTTCCTCGTCGCCGCGCTCCCGCATCTCCATCTGCCGGTCGAAGCGGCGGAGCTGTTCGACTGGCTCGTTCAGCTCGGTGTAGGCGTTGGCGATCTCCATGCCGCCGGCGTAAATTTCGAAGCGCTCGACGAACTCCGGCTCGTCGGGCTTGTTCTTCGAGAGCGGCGAGATCTCGACGGGATAGTCGTAGACCAGCGTTGGCTGCACGAGCTGCTCCTCGACGATGCGCTCGAAGATATCGACCAGTTGCTCGCCGCGAGACGGCTTGGTGGAGTGACGGCTCAGCCACTCGGGATCGGCGAGATCGGCCGGCGCGGGCTTCC
>DATNLV010000530.1:0-10507 GCA_035602665.1 Bryobacteraceae bacterium
TCCGCGCGCGGCCGCATCCGGGCGGTGGGCGAGGACAGGGTCCGCCTGTTGCACGCCATGTGCTCGAACCACATTGAGCAGCTCCAGGACGGCGAGGGCTGCTATGCATTCTTCCTGAACCCGCAGGGGCGGATCCTGGCCGATGCGGTGATCCTCGCGCTGCCCGATGCGCTGCTGATCGCGACCGAACCGGAAACGCGAGAGAGCCTCTACGCTCACCTGGACAAATACATCATCGCCGACGATGTTTCACTCGAAGACGCCACGGCGGAAACGGTCGAGATCGGCATCGAAGGTCCGGGGTCGGCGGATGTGGAATCGCGGTTGGGCCTGGCGCTGCCCGCCGCGCCCTATTCGCACCGGGCTTGGGGTGACCGGCTCGCCATTCGATCCAGTGTCACGGGGCAGCCGGGCTTCTCGATCGTGGCGCCGGCGGCCGGGCGCGAGGCCTTGATCCGCGAGATCGAGGCGGCGGGCGGGGTGCGCGCCTCGGCGCAGGATGCGCGCGTGGTGCGCCTGGAACTGGGCCACCCGCGCTACGGCGAGGACATCAGCGATCAGTACCTGCCTCACGAGACGCAGCTCCTGGGCGCGCTGCACTTCAGCAAGGGATGCTACATCGGCCAGGAGATCGTGGAGCGCGTCCGGTCCCGGGGCGGCGTACACCGCTTCCTGGTGCCGCTCGAGATTGAAGGGGACACCGCGCCCGAGGCCGGGGCCGTCATCACCGCGGAGGGCAAGGCGCTAGGGGCGATCACCTCGGCGGCATGGTCGCCCGCCCGCGGGAGGGTTGTTGCGCTCGGCTACCTCAGGCTGGGAGAGATTCCGAAGGGCGCGGCTCTGCTCTCGGCCGGCCGCGCGGTCCACCTGGTTGACCGTCGTCAGGCGCCGGCGTCGGATGGCTGAGCGTCGGCGTCAGACCTGCAGCTGAAATTCGAAGGAGCCGGCCGCTCCGCTCCCGAACCTTTCAGATAGACTCCGCGTTGTCCGCTGGGCAGGATGGTGTCCGGTCCGGTCCAGACCTTTGCCATCTGGTGAGAAGTCAATTCCCGCGCACCGGCCAGATTGGCTCCGCGAAAATCGGTGCCCGCCAGGGTTGCCAGGCCGAACCGCGCGCCGTACAGCACCGCGGCGTTGAACTCCGTGCCGCGCATCGTACTCTCGCGAAAATCGCAATGGGCCAGCGCCGCCCAGGCAAACGTGCCGCCGACCACACTGGCCTTCACGAACTTGCTTTTGATGAGCTGGGCTTTGCGGAAGTCGGAGTTCTCGATGGCGGCGTAGCTGAACACGGTCCCCTCGCCCTTGGCTTCCTTGAACCGGCAGATCCGCACGCGGGCGTGGTTGAACAGGCCGCCCTCCAGGTTGGCCTCCGTGAAATCGCAGTCGAACAGCCGGGCGTGCTGGAGAACCGTGGCCTTCAGAATCGCCCTTGCGAAGTTGCATTGGTTGATACGCGCGTCCAGAAACCGCGTTGCGGACAGGTTGGTTCCCTGAAACGCGCTGGTAAGCAGACTGGTCTCCGAAAAGTTCGCGCTAGAGAGATCGGCTCGGTCGAAGTTGGTGTCTTTCAGCTCGGCTCCGGTCAGATCGGCTTCGGCCAGCCGCGCCTCGCGCAGGTCCGTACCGTTGAGCACAGTGCTGGTGAGGATGGCGCCCTCGAGGTTCGCTCCCGCCAGACAGGTCGCTTTCATCAGCGCCCCGCGCAGCTCCCGGCCATGGAAATCGATGCCTCTGAGATCGGCGCCGGACAGATCCAGGCGCGCGCCGTCGGCCTGTCCTTCGAGCCAGGCCCGATGGGCGTCGAGTTGGCGTGCCAGTTCCCTCGTTACGGTCGCTACTTGTTCCATCGCTGAACCCGGTCGCCGGGTTACCCCGTATATCGGCGCGGATGGACGGGTACTTTATATCCCAGAGCCGACCCCTCGGGGGAGTACCAGGCCTTCGACCGGGTGGGCCGTTTCGTCCGCTTGCTGACGCGCGCGGTTCCGTGCCAGCACCGCGACCGTAAGGGAGCGGGCCTGGCGGCCGAAAATCCGGCTCCGCTGAACGTGGGCGGACGTACAATGGACGGTGGCCAGGAAGGGGGGGACATGAAAGCAAGAACACTTGCGGTCGTATGGATTGCGGCTACGGTCCTCGCCGGCGTGGTGGTGGCGGGCCGGGCGGCCGCACAACAGGCTGGCGATGTGACAGTGCTCCATCGCTACATGCCTCCGGTCACGATCACCCAGGAGTCGCCGATGTGGGGCGACTACCTCGGCCAGAAGATGCCGGAGAAGATAACAATGCGCTCGGAGTTCCGCTTCAGCACTGACGGATCCCAGGCCGAGTGCAGTGGGCCGGGAACAGACGACCCCAGTAACAGCGGCCTGCTCTGCAAAGTCCGCCGGGCGGACGGCGTCTTCGCGATTCTGCACCCGGGCACGAAGACCATATACGCAGTCCGGTCTGGACGGGGACGGCAAGAAGAGGGAATGCTGGGTCCACTGCCGGAGACAAGCTGTCTGGCGAATGAATTCGGGAGCATGGGGGACGGCAGGCTGGTCGGCGAGTCGAAGATACTGGGCTACCGGGTCTTCGAGATCGAATATCCGGCGGACACTCACGGCGAGGACACGCACTACCGTACCGCTATCCTGGCACCCGACTTGAACTGCTTCTCCCTGCGGCAGGTGGTGCGTATGGAAACCACCTTCAATGGAGTGCTCGAGGTGCAGCACAGCGAGAACCGCACCCTGAGCATCGTGCCAGGCGAGCCGGACGCGGCCAAGTTCCGGTTGCCGACGGACTGGCAGCGGGTGAAGCCGTCTATGTTCATGAGGAGTCCCGGAATCGACAATAAGAAGATGGATGCGGCCTGGGAGAAGAGTCACTACGACGGGGAGTAGTGTAGGTACTCGCTTTACAGGCTGCGGACGCCCAGGGCCACGACGTCATCCACCTGCATCGTCTCTTTGACCACGAAGGGTTCCCCATAGCGTACGCCGATCAGGTTGCCGTAGAAGCGCGCCACTGCGGCCAGCCGCTCGCGGATCTCGGCAGGGTCGGGAAAGACGTCGCTTGCCGCGCCGCCCGCGCCGTACTGCGACTGGTAGGCGAGCAGAGCCTCCATGCGGCGGTCGAACTGGGCCGAGATGTCGACCACGAAGGAGGGCGTGACGTTGGCGTAGAGCGATGCGTAGAGGATCTTGAACGGCCGGTGCGGCTCGGAGTACGGATCGAGCTTGCGGAGTCCCGCCAGGAAGCAGGCCTCGAAGCCGATTTCCCCGGTGCGGGTGTGGTCCGGGTGCCGCGCCTGCCAGTAGGGGAGGATCACCACGCGCGGCTTCAGGCGCCGGATTTCCGCGGCCACCGAGAGGCGCGCCGCCAGCGTGTTCTCCAGGCGCGCATCGGGCATTCCCAGGTTGCCGCGCCACCCCAGCAGCATGTGGCGGGCGGCCACTTCGGCCTCCTGCAGGCGCAGCTCCGGAGTGCCGCGCGTTCCCATGTCGGCCGCGGTCAGATCGAGCACGCCGGTGCGGTAGCCGGCCTCCGCCGCGCGGATCAGCGTTCCGCCGCAGGTCTGCTCGACGTCATCCGGGTGGGCGGCGATGGCCAGAACGTCGAGCTCGGGAACGGCGCCCTCGCCCGCCATCACCAGTGGATCTCCGTGCGCCCCTGGTAGGGCTTCGACGTTGGCAGGATCTTCACCAGCACGATGCCGGCGATGAATCCGCCCACATGCGCGAACCACGCCACTCCCTGGTTCGCGCGCGCGTTCTCGAGCGAGCCCGCGCCGCTGAACAACTGGATGACGAACCAGTACAGCAGAAACCATGCCGCCGGCAGCTCCACGGTCGTGAAGAAGATGAATATGAAGACCAGAGCCCGTATGCGCGAGTGCGGGAACTTGATCAGGTACGCCCCCATCACGCCCGCGATGGCGCCGCTGGCGCCGATGGTGGGCACCCACGAATCCGGGCTGAGGGCAATCTGCGTGGCCGCGGCCGCAAAGCCGCACAGCAGGTAGAACACCAGGTACTGCACATGGCCCAGAATGTCTTCGATGTTATCTCCGAAGATCCACAGGAACCACATGTTGCCGATGATGTGCAGCCAGCCGCCGTGCAGGAACATCGAGGTGAGGAACGACACCAGGTGAAGCTTCGCCGGAACCAGGCCGTAGGTCGCCAGCAGCTGATTGCGCGACCAAGGGTCCAGCGACAGCTCAAAAAGGAACACGACGGCATTCACCGCGATGAGCAGGATGGTGACGACGGGGGTCGAGTAACTACGCTGGGTATCCCGTAATGGAATCATGCGTCCGTTTGGACATCAGGATAGCAGAAAGGCCAAACGCCCCAAAGACAATTGGGGCCACGAATGAACACGAATGGAAAAAATTTCCTATTCGTGTGCATTCGTGTTCATTCGTGGCCAAAGGTATTTTGGAAGTGGGAACTCGACCGCTTTTAGCCCTTGTGCGGCGGCATGATGTATTCGTAGATCTTGTGGGCCCGGCCGGAGACCACGACTTCGTCCACGCGGTCCGGTTTCCAGCCGCGAATCTTGAAGTCGTGCGAGACCACGCGCGCGCCAGGGTGCAGCGACCTCTCGAACAGGGGCTTCAACTGGTCGTTGGCCTCGGTCAGCAGGTAGATGGTGACTACGTCGGCCGGCCGCAGGTCCGCCTTCAGCAGGTCGCCCTGGACAATCGATACCCGGTTCTCCAGTCCCAGCCTCTTCGCCTGGTCGCGGCCCTGCTTGACCAGCGGGTCCGAGAGCTCCACGCCCACGGCCTTGGCGCGGAACTCACGCGCCGCGGTAAAGAGGATGCGGCCATCCCCGCAGCCCAGGTCGTAGACCGTCTCGCCCGGCTTCAGGTCCGCGATTTCGAGCATGCGCTCGACCACGGTCTGCGGCGAAGGCACGAAGGGCGCCAGCCGCTCGGCCTGCTGCGCGAACGCGGGAACCAGCAAAGCCACAACTGCCAGGATCAGAACAAAGCAACGATTACGCATATTTTTAATGTGACGCCAGGCTGGCGGCCTTCCGAACTTCGTGGAACTTCACGATCCTGGCAACCATGTCCGACATGGCCGCCCCCAGGTCTCTCGGCCGGGTGATCGTGAATTCGTAACCTCGAAAGTATTTCACCGCTCGTCCTATCGCGTCCCTCCACGGCACGTCCTGCGGGTGCAGGTTGTAATTCAAATAAAAGACCGGATACTCCACCTCGCCCACCCCCTTCAGGGTGTCTCGCGAGACATTCTCCTCCACGAGCGCCTTCGGGCCGGCGAAAACCAGCGCGTCCGGGTGCTCGTCCTTCCCCACTACCTGTTGGATGAGGTTAGAGAGGAAATCCGTTTCCCCATTCTTGTTCTCCAGGCGTTTTAAGTCAACCGTGCCGAGCTTCAGGGTCTGGATGGCCTTCCCCAGAGAAGGGAAGTCGATCCCCTGGCCGTAGGACTGGCTGTATAAGACCCTTTGTTCCTGAAGGTTAAAGGCAACCACCGAGAAGCGGCTGAGCTGCGGTTCGCGGTCGATGCCGCGCAGGATGGACACCAGCGTCGCGATTTCCTCGGGTGGAAACGCAATGGAATGTTCATGTTGCGGCGCAAAGTTGACCAGCACTTTGACCTTCAGGGGCGGCTGAAGGAGAACACGGCTGACGGGCGGCTCGTCTTTGAACTCCTCGGTCTCGGCTGCGTCCGCCGTCCCCGGCGGCAGAATCACGCTTAGCGGCTTGTCCTTGGCGGCCAGCTCCGCGTCGAGGTCCCAATAGGACGAACAGACGCGGTCCGAGCGGTCCCGCATCAGCCAGTCGACGTGGTACCGGCCCTCGCCCAGGTCGAACAGCCCTTCGAGGTAGGCCGAGCCCGGCGCATCCTCCGCGATCGCCGGCACGTGGACGCGCTGGGAGAAGTAGAAACGGTGGTCCTTCCTGCCCTCCGGAGTCACCCGGAAGATCATGGTCAACTGGTTTTCCTCGCCGGCGAGCTCTTTGATGGGGATGCTCACCTCATAGCCGGAATGGAAACGGAGATCGAAGCCGACGGCGGGTTTGACCGGGTCGACCGAACAGGGCAGGTCCGAGCGGGCTTCCTGGGTCTCGAGCACCGACCAATCGGTGGGCAGCATCCTGGCAGCGCCGCCCGGACCCTCCCCTGGAAGTGCCGTTTGCGCTTTCAGAATCAGGCAGTTAACAAGCAGCAGAGCTACCGCGCAGCTTGCCAACCGTACCTCTGCCCTCGTGCCACCCATCGCGCTCTTTGCCCGAAGCCGTTCTGTGTCTATTCTATCCGACGTTGGCTCCAACGCAAGCTCGTTCCTCGCGTCGATGGTCGATGGCCGATGGTCGATGGTGCCGGCTCGCGGCGATCGACAAGCGACGGGCTTCGAAACATGATACATTTCAAGGCATCATGGCTTCCAGAAGCGTCAACAAGGTCATCTTGATCGGGCATTTGGGCAAGGATGCCGAAACCAAGTTCACACCGAGCGGCGTCGCCCGGACCATCTTCTCCGTCGCCACCAACCGGCGCTGGAAAGACCAGCAGACCGGTGAGTGGAAAGAGGAGACCGACTGGCACAACGTTGTCATGTGGCGTCAGGAAGGCGTGTCCACCTACCTGACCAAGGGGAAGCAGATCTACCTCGAAGGCCGGCTACAGACGCGCAACTACGACGACAAGGACGGCCGCAAGGTCTACGTCACCGAGGTGGTGGCCGACGACGTGATCCTGCTCAGCAGCCGCGGTGAAGGCGGCGACATGCCGCAGACCTCCGGGCCGTCGCGAGGACCGCAGCGGGTCACAACTCCGGCCGCTCCGGCCGCCGCCGCCCCGGCGGAATCGCCCGACGCCGGCGGCGTCACCGACGACGACGTTCCGTTCTAGGCCGCGCTTGCGGGCGAGCATCCACTGGCCGCTCGATTCTCGCCCTATCCGGAGGCTGCTGTGAACATCGCGCCCAAGTTCTTTGACGGCATCCGCCAACTGATCGCCGGCGCCCAGGCCACCGTGGCGCGTGGTGTGAACCTGGTTCAGGTCCACACCAATTTCGAAATCGGCCGGCGGATCGTCGAGGAGGAACTGCGTGGCCAGGACCGGGCCGACTACGGGGAGGAAGTCATCCGAGCATTGGCGGAGCGGCTGACCGCCGAGTTCGGCAAAGGGGTTCTCCGATACCAACCTTAAGTTGATGCGGCTCTTCTACTTACAGAACCAGCATCGAATTGGTCAGTCAGTGACTGACCAATTCAGTCTCACCTCAATCGGCCAGACAGCGCCTGGCCAATCCGATGCGCCGGCAATTGGCCAGTCAGTGACTGACCAATTCAGTCTCACCCAGACCCCGACCGGAGAATCGGCGCCCCCTCCGCGCCCCTTCACCCTGAGCTGGACCCACTACGTCTTCCTCCTCCGCGTCAAGAACCAGGATGAGCGCAGATTCTACGAGATCGAAGCTACCCAACAAAACTGGACCGTGCGTGAACTCCGCCGCCAATTCGATTCCGGCCTCTACGAGCGGCTCGCTCTCAGCCGCGACAAAGAGGGCATCCGCCGGCTCGCCCAGGAAGGGCAGACCGTGGCGCATGCGCGCGACCTGCTCAAGGAACCCCTGGTTCTGGAATTCCTCGGCCTCCAGGAGCGCACCCTCTATTCCGAGTCCGATCTCGAATCCGCCATCATCGGCCAGATCGAGCGCTTCCTCCTCGAACTGGGCAAGGGCTTCCTTTTCGAGGCGCGCCAGAAACGGTTCACCTTCGACGAAGAGCACTTCTTCGTGGATCTGGTGTTCTACAATCGCCTGCTGCGCTGTTATGTGCTGCTCGATCTGAAGATCGGCAAGCTTGCCCATCAGGACCTGGGCCAGATGCAGATGTACGTGAACTACTTCGACCGCTTCGTGAAGACCGCGGACGAGAATCCCACCATCGGCATCCTGCTCTGCAAGCACAAAAATCAGGCGCTGGTCGAGATCACCCTGCCCAAGGACGCCAACATCCACGCGCGCGAGTATCAGCTCTACCTGCCCAGCAAGGACGAACTGCGGCAAAAACTCATGGAGTGGACCAAGCCCTGAGATTCGAGCGCCCTGGCTTAGCCGGCGCGTTTCCCGGATGCCGAGGCTAGCCGCTGTTCCATTGCCTTGATCAGACGCTCCTGGAACCGGGGCTCGACGGTTTGTGCCAGCATCAGCGCTTTCTGGTAGAACGGGAGCGCCTCCTGCTGGCGGCCGCTCGCGTCGAGGGCTCTGCCCAAGGTGGCGTTGACGACGGCCGAATCGGGTGCCAGGGCCTCGGCTTGCTGCGCTTCCGACAGGGCTTCCGGAAGCTTCTCCTGCGCCAGCAGCAAGCCCGCCTTTTGCCCATGGCTCAGAGCGGCGGCGAGGGGAATGTCAAAGTGCCCCTGGTAGACGAAGACTCCGTAATCGATAACCGCCGCGGGCTCGAGCCGCTTGAACTGTTCATAGGGATTCAGCGCGCCGGGGCCGAACTCAAACCCGGACAGGACGCCGGCGCTCATGAACACTGGCCCGTCGATCGACGGCGGCACATCGCGCGGGCCATCGAAGTGAAGCGAATCGGCTGTGATCAGCGGCTTGCAGGGAATGGCGTAGTAGCTGTAGTCCACGACGCCCTGGCCGAAGTAGGCAAACCAGCAGTCCCTGATGCCGTGCTCGTCCGTGTAGCGCTTCACGGCCTTCAGTTGCTGACCCCAATCGGAACTGGAATCGCTGAGCAGACTGTGGACGGCCGAAGGGCCACCCGCCGCTTCGTTGGCATAGGAGATGTAGGCGGGAAAGGCGTGCACTACCGAAACAGCATGGAACACCAGGAGCGCGACGACCGCGTAGAGCCAGCGGCGATCTCTTTCGATGAGCCTCCAGGCCGCACCGGCAATCAGGACCGAGAGGAAGACATAGGTCGGAAGGACGTGCCGGACACCGATGTTCATGCCTCCCGCCATGGCGAAGGCCATGTAGATTGCGGCCGGCAGGGCCATGTAGAGGATTTCGCGGCGGGCGCGAAGTCTGCCCGATGCGATGGCCCACACGGTGATCGCGAAAAGGATCAGGAACGTGAGGGTGGACTTGATGACCATGGCGACGGGGAAATAGAACCAGACCGGGTGCGGGTAGATGGTGCCCAGCAGGAAACTGGCGAACGCCTTTGACTGAACCAGGACGTGCGCGAAGCCGTAGAGATAGGACTCCGGAAGCAGATGCAGCTTTGCCACGGCAGCGAGCACGGTCCCCTCGGCATGGCTGGGGACGCGCGCGAACTGCGCGGCAACCGTCGGGTTGAGTTGCAGTCCGTCGACCCTGGCGGCGTAGCGGAAGCCGTAGGACGCCCAGAGAACGCCAACCGAGAGAAGCGCGACGGCAACCAGCGCGCCGGCCAATTGAAGGGCCCGCTTGCGCCGCGGAGCCTGAGTCCAGACTACTTCGACAAGGCTCAACAAAACCAGCATGGGAAAGAGCAGGACGCTGCTGTGCTTTGAGGCCAACGCCAACCCGGCCACCAGCCCAACCAGTACGAGCCTCGCTTTGGATGGCGAGCCGGCATAGCGGTAGAACGCATAAACCGAGGCGAACAGGAAGCAGGCGCCGCCAGCGTCGGTGGTCAAGAGCGCTGAATGAGCGAGCAGCGTGGGATCGAAGGCAATGAGACCGAGGGCAATGAACCCGGCGCCTGTGGCGAACATTTCCTGCGCGGCCAGAAACACCAGCATCGCCAGCAGGATCGTGATCGATGAAGTCGCAAGGCGAACCCGGAACAGGATCGCGTTCGCGTCGTTGCCGAACAGGAACTCCCTGCCCCCCACCGCTTCCTCAAGCCGGTAAGGGCGGCCCTGGAGCGGGGGCATCTTGAATTGCATGTCGAGCAGGGGAAGCGCGCCAAGGAATTTGATCAGGGGCGGGTGCTCCGGATTGAGGCCGAAGTCCCCATGCTTCGCCTGCATGTAGGCGGAGTAGATATGATCGGGCTCGTCCCAGGTTGCGGAGTTCCTGCTCGCCATCAGCACGAGTTGCAGAAAGATCATCGCAAGCAAGGCGGCGACGGCGCCGGGAAGCAGGAAGCGGCGGAGTCTCGGTCTGTTCATGGACCCAACAATTATGTCACCCTGCCGGGAGAGGAGGCGACGGTGAAGCGCGTCGAGCATCAGACCGTAATCCGCGCGTAGCACCTCGGGAAAGCGGACCTGCGGGGCGGGAAGGCCACAAGAGTCGATTCAGGCAGGCTTCGATGGCCGCGAGGCCTGGTTCCAGGTGCGGATTCCTTGCCCCTGCTCGCCGGCCCGGCCTTGGTCCGCCGCTCAGAGCACACCTCCGGCTGAGACGTTCCGAAAAGGGGATTCTATAATCCGCGTGTAAGCTCTCGCCTTACGCGCTGGCCGGCAACAGCCGCCAGGCGTCGGCCCACTCCAGCAACTCCGACGCGCGCCGTCCTACCCGCGCCAGCAGCCGTCGTGCGTGATGGATCAGTTTGCCTGGCGAGAAGAAGAAGTGGAACCGC
>DATNLV010000538.1:0-5740 GCA_035602665.1 Bryobacteraceae bacterium
GAATAACCTCTTGCCGCTCAACTCGCGGTCCGCAACCAGGCGAGCCGCTCCCTCGCGGGCCAGCGCCTCGGCATTGCGCGTCTGGTGATCGTCCGCCGCGAACGGGAACGGCACCAGAATCGCCGCCTTCCCCGCCGCCGCGATTTCGGCCACCGCGCCGGCGCCCGACCGCGACACCACCAGGTCCGCCGCCGCGAACGCCGCCGGCATATCTTCGATGAACGGCGCCACCTGGCCCTCCATCCCGCTCTGGGCGAAATCGCGCGCGATCTCCGCGTACGCCTCGCGGCCGGTCTGGTGCATAAGGCTGACCCGGAGCCCAGCGTTCCGGAACAGCGGCCAGCTCTCCCGCGCGGCGTTGTTCAGAGTGCGCGAGCCGCGGCTACCCCCAGTGATGAGCACCGCCAGCGCCTCCCCCCGCGCCTTCGGCCGGATCGCGAAGAACTCCGGACGCACCGGAATGCCCGTCAGTTCGGCCTTCCCCCGAGGAAAGTAGCGCGCCGTCTCTTCGAAGTTGACGAGCGCCCGCCCCGCCACGCGCCCGATCCACCGGTTCGTCATCCCCGGCACCGCGTTTGGTTCCATCAGCACCATCGGAATCCGCCGCACCACCGCGGCCAGCACCACCGGGCCGGCCGCGTATCCACCCATGCTGAAAATCGCCGCCGGCTTCCATCGGCCCAACCGGCCCACCATCCGCGCCGTCGCCACCGGCAGTTGCACCAGCGTTCGCAAAGTCCGCGCCAGCCCGACCCGCTTCAGCCCGCCGATCTCCACAAACTCGATCGCGAACCCAGCCTCCGGCACCAGCTTCGCCTCCAGGCCCGCCGCCGTCCCCACAAAGAACGGCTCGTGCCCGCGCGCCTTCAACTCACGAGCCACCGCCAGCGCCGGAATCACGTGCCCCCCGGTGCCGCCTCCAGCCATCAGGAACTTCATCGAGCCCGCCGCCGGCTTCTGTTTGTCCTATTCGCGTCCATTCGTGTCCATTCGTGGCCAAGGCTTTTTGTCTTCCTGTCACGAATGTTCATCCCGCCTGCTCGCTCACGCTCAACAGCAACCCCATCGACGCCATCGTGCTCAGCAGCGAGCTGCCCCCGTAGCTGATCATCGGCAGCGGAATTCCCTTGGTCGGCGCCAGGCCCAACACCACGCTCATGTTCATCAGCGCCTGGACCACCACCATTGAGGTGACGCCCAGCGCGAGGTATCGTCCGAAATCGTCCGGCGCCCCGCGCACCAGTTGCAGCCCGCGCCACAGAACCACCATGAACAGCGCCACCAGGGCGGCGCAGCCCACCAGTCCCAGTTCCTCCCCCACTACCGCGTAGATGAAATCCGTGTGCGCCTCGGGCAGGTACAGCAGCTTCTGTTTGCCCTGCATGAGGCCCAGGCCGGTCAGCCCGCCGCTTCCCACCGCGATCTTCGATTGCCTTACGTGATACCCAGGATCGCGGTTGTAAGAGGACTGCTGCATGTACGCCTTGACCTTGGCGCCCCACGCGAAGCGGTCCAGCGTCGTGTATTCGGGATCGAAGAAACCGAAGATGCGCACCAGCCGGTAGGGTTTCACGGCCACCGCGCCCACCACGCCCAGCGCTCCCACCAGGATCGCCATCCGGATGTACTTCTTGTCCAGGCCAGCGACGTAGAACGCAATCGCCGCGCTCGCCACCAGCACCGCCGCCGTCCCCAGGTCCGCCGCCACCACGGTGACGGCGAGCAGGCCGACCGTGATCAAGCCGCCCGCCAGCGTCCGCGGATTGTTGATCTTCTTCGCCCGCTCGGTCACAAAATATGCCAGGAACAGGATCAGCGCCGGCTTCGCGAACTCGGACGGCTGTATGCCCACCGGCCCCAGGCGCAGCCAGCGGTGGGCGTGCCCATCGAGGAAGTAGACCACCACCAGCAGCGGCAGAACCACCATGATCCCGGCGAACGCGCAGGCCTGGTTGTTCAGCCGGCGGTAATCGAGGCGCTTCAGCGCCAGCATGGCCGCGAAGCCCACCACCGCCCACGCCAGCTGGCGGTAGATGTAATAGAGGCTGGTCCCGTATTTCTGCTGCGCCACTACGGAGGACGCGCTGTAGACCATCACCAGCCCGAAGCACACCAGGACGATCACCACCCAGAAGAGCACCCAATCGGTCCGTACGCGCTGTGCCATATCAGCCTCTCGACTCCAATCCGCGCACCAGTTCCTTGAACACCCGCCCGCGCTGCTCGTAGCCGGTGAACTGGTCGAAGCTCGCACAGGCCGGCGCCAGCAGGATGGTGTCGCCCGCGGCGGCTTCGCGCCAGGCGGAGCGGACGGCCTCGGCGATGGTGCCCGCCTCGATCAGCCGCACGGCATCGCCCAGGTGAGCTTTGATCTTCGGCGCCGCGGCTCCCACCAGCAGCACGGCTTTCGCCTTCTGGCGCAGCGGCTCGCGCAAAACGGTGTAGTCGCTGCCCTTGTCCTTGCCGCCGAGAATGATCCACAGCCCGCCCGGGAACGCGTCGATGGCCTTCTGGGTCGCGTCCACATTGGTGGCCTTCGAGTCGTTGTAGAAATCGACCCCGTCCAGTTTGCGAACAAACTCGATTCGGTGTTCGACGCCGGGAAAGCTCTTGACCCCCGCCGCGATCGCTTCGAGCGATACCCCCGCCAGATGAGCCGCGGCCGCGGCCGCCATCACGTTCTCCACGTTGTGCCGCCCCCGCAGCGGAATCTCCGCGACCGCCAGGAACGGCTTGCCGTCGTAGAAAACCTGCCGCGCGTCCGCGTACATGCCCGGCTCGCCGGCCCGAACGAAGCTGAACCACACCGGAGTGGCGCGCGTCCGCGAGGCGTAGCCGGTGCAGGTTCGGTCGTCGGCGTTGAGCACGGCGAAATCGCCCGCCTGTTGCGTCTCGAACAGGCGTCCCTTGGCGGCGGCGTAATTCTCGAAGGTGTGGTGGCGGTCAAGATGGTCCGGCGTCACGTTCACGCATACCCCGATGTGCGCCCGGAAACGCTTGATCGTTTCCAGTTGAAAGCTCGAGAGCTCGAGGACATTCCACTGATCGGGCCGCGAACTGCCCACCATCGCCGTCACCGGCTTTCCGATATTGCCGCCCACCTGCACGGGCACGCCGGCCTGCTCGAGGATGTGGCCGGCCAGCGCCGTGGTGGTCGTCTTTCCGTTGGCCCCGGTGATGCCGATGGTGTTCCCTTCGAGGAACCAGCCCGCCAGTTCCACTTCGCCCAGCACCGGAATGCCGCGCCGCCGGGCCTGCTGCAGTTCGTCGATGTCGGCGGGCACGCCCGGCGAGATCACGATGGCGTCCGCGCCCGCGAACGCCTCCGCCGATTGCGGCGCGAACGGCACGCCCAGCCGCTCCAAGGTCTCCGCGACGCCTTTCAATTCCGCGAGCGGCTTCACATCCACCGCCACCACGCGCGCGCCGCGTGCCGTAAGGAACTCGGCCACCGCCAGCCCCGAAGCGGCCAGCCCCGCCACCACCACGTTCTTTCCCGCAAGTTCCAAAGTGTTGTGCCCTACCTCAACTTCAAAGTCGTCAGCGCGAACAGCGCCATCACCAGGCCCGCGATCCAGAACCGCACGATGATCTTCGATTCCGTCCAGCCCAGCGCCTCGAAATGGTGGTGCAGCGGCGCCATCTTGAAGATTCGTTTCCCGCCGCGCAGCTTGTAGCTGGCCACCTGCAGAATCACCGACAGCGTCTCGATCACGAAAACCCCGCCGATGCACACCAGCAGGATCTCCTGCTTAATAAGGATGGCCACCACGCCCATGCTGCCGCCCAGCGCGAGCGACCCTACATCGCCCATGAAGATCTCGGCCGGGTGCGCGTTGTACCACAGAAACCCCAGCGAAGCGCCCGTCATGGCGCCGCAGAACACCGTCAGCTCGCCCGCTCCCGGCAGCCGCACCAGGTCCAGATACTTTGCGAACTCGGCATGGCCGCTGGTGTACGTCAGCACGGTCATGGCCCCGGAGGCGACGATCATCAGCCCGATCGCGAGGCCATCCAGCCCATCGGTCAGGTTCACGGCGTTGGTGCTGCCGACCAGGATGAACGCGATGAACAGGAAAAAGAAGACAAACGCGAGCGGGTAGGTGAACGGATTGCCAGCCAGGGCGGGGATGACGAGGCTGGGCTTGAAGCTCTTGAAGAACGGCACGTTCATCGACGTCGAGTAGCCCCCCTGCGCTCGCAAAATCAGCAGAAACACGCCCACCGCCAGCGCCACCACGCACTGCGCCGCGAACTTGCGCCGTCCGGTGATGCCGAGGTTCTGGTGTTTGCGGATCTTGGCGTAGTCGTCCCAGAAGCCGATCGCGCCGAAGGCCACGATGCTGAACAGCGCGATCCAGACGTAGGCGTTGGTGAGGTTCGCCCACAACAGCGTAGGCACCACGATCGAGATGACGATCAGCACGCCGCCCATGGTGGGTGTGCCGGCTTTCTTCTGGTGCGACCGCGGGCCTTCCTCGCGGATGACCTGGCCTATTTGGAACTGGCGCAGTTTCGCGATCAGCCACGGCCCCAGCACCAGGCACAGGAACAGCGAAGTGATGCTGGCGAATGCCGTCCGAAACGTGATGAACCGGAATACGCGGAGGGGGCTGAAGTAGCGATACAGCTGTTCGTATAAAAGCCAGTAGAGCATTAGAAGTTCACCGCCACCGGGCCGGTCAGTTTTTCGAGCGCCCTTTCCACATGCGTCCCGCGCGAACCTTTGAACAACACCGCGTCTCCCGGCTCGACCAGGCCGCGTAAATACTCGCCCGCGGAATCCGGGTCATCGAAAAAGACCGCGGCGCTGGCCGACAGTCCTGACCGTATAGCTTCATCGATCATCTGCCGGGCCGCGCCGCGAATTCCGACGAGCACTTCAATGCCGCACTTCACGGCGTAAGAGCCCACGCCGCGGTGCGAAGTCTCGGACCAATCGCCGAGTTCGAGCATCTCGCCCAGCACGGCGATGCGCCGCCGCGCCGGCATGGCCCGGAGCACGTCGAGCATCGCGCGCACCGCTTCCGGGTTCGAGTTGTAGCAATCGTTGAGAATGGTCGCCCCGCCGTGGACGAACCGCTCGCCGCGCATCCGCACGGCCTGGAGCGCGCGCACGGCATCCACCAGCCGCGACGGCGCAATCGAAAAGAGGCGCGCCACCGCGAGGCCTGCCAGGATGTTCATCACGCCGTGCCGGCCGACGAAGGAGCTCTCGAAATCCGTTCCATCCACGCGGAAGCGCACGCCGTCCGGGCCGCACTCGACGGCCTCCGCGCGCACATCCGCGCCTTCCGCCAGGCCGAAGGTGACCACCCTACCGCCAAATCCCTCGCCGAAGCGCGCCACGCGCGGATCGTCGGCATTCAGCACGGCAGTGCCGTCGGCCGGGAGCGCCTCGATCAGCTCGCGCTTGGCTAGCGCCACTTCGTCGGCGGACCGGAAGAACTCCGCGTGCGCGAAACCCACGTTGGTGACCACGCCCACGGTCGGCCGCGCGATCGCCGCCAGCTGCCGTATCTCGCCCGCGTGGTTCATCCCGATCTCGATCACCGCCACGCGCGCGGCATCCGGCAGCCGCAGGATCGAAAGCGGCACGCCGATGTGGTTGTTCAGGTTGCCCTCGGTCTTCCCGACAGCCATGTCAACGGCCAGCAGCCGTGCGACGACTTCCTTGGTAGTCGTCTTTCCGGCGCTCCCGGTGATGCCAACCACCGGCCCGTTCCACCGCGCGCGCGCC
>DATNLV010000572.1:0-16053 GCA_035602665.1 Bryobacteraceae bacterium
AATACGAAGACCAGCCCCTTCTTCCCCGACGGCCGTCCGGGGCGCACTCCGGGCTCCATCATGTTCGTCCCGATGCTCGCGGAGCAGGAAGTGCTGGGCGTGCTGGAATTGTACGACTGGAAACCCGAGCACGAGTTCAAACTCGACGAGCGCGTTTCGACGCAGCACCTGGCCAACCAGATCGGAATCGCGCTGCGGCTGACGGAAGAGAAGACCGTGCGCGAGCAGTTGTTCCGCAGCGAAAAACTGGCGGCGGTGGGGCAGTTGATCTCCGGCATCGCCACCGAACTGCGCGCGCCACTGGATAGCATTTCGAGCCTGGCCGAACAGATTGTTGCCGCCTCCGTCGCGCGCTGGGAGGATTTCGACACCATCTCGTCGGAGGCCCACAAGGCCTCGGACATCGTGACGCGGCTGGTGTCCTTCATGCAGCCGGAGCGCGGCGAGGCCAAGCGGATCGAGCTGAACGGCCTGCTGGGCAGCCTGTGCGACTTCCGGCGCCAGGAGTGGGAATCGCGCGGTTTCGAGGTGAAGACGATTCTGTCGCCCACGCCCATCCAGGTGCTTGGTTCGCAGGGCCAGCTGGAGCGCGTGTTCCTGGACCTTCTGGTTCAGGCCGAGCACGCACTGGCGGAGTCCGTCGAGAAGCGGCTGATCGTCGCCACCAGCACACTGGCGCAGCGCGTTCTGGTGGAGATCGAGTACACCAGCTCCGGGCCAAAGGGCGCCTGGAGCGGTCTGGCCAGCGCCAACCTGGCCGAGCATGTGGACGGCGTCTCGCGCGGCATCGTGCGGAGTCACGGCGGCGAGCTGCGCATGACGCGCAACGCGCAGGGCGATTGCCGCCTGGAGATCGAATTGCCGGCCGCTCCGGCCTGGGCCGCCGAGGCGGGTGGCGCGGTGCGTGCCTTCACCTGCCTGGTGGTCGAGCCGGACAGCACCGCGCGCGAGGAACTGGTCCGGATGCTTACGGGGCGCGGCTGCCGCGTGATCCCCGCCACCAGCGGCGAGGCGGCCTCCGAACTGGTGCAGCGTCTGCGCTTCGACATCGTGTTCTGCTCGGTGCGTTTGCCGGGCCTCAACTGGATCGAGTTCTCCGAGGAAGTCCGGAGCGAGACCGGCGCCTTCGTCCTGCTCACCGAGGGCTTCGACTTCGAGCTCTCGCGCGGCCTGCTGAGCGCCGAAAGCCACCTGCTCACCAAGCCCGTCATCGAACCCGAGCTCGACCAGGTGCTGGGCGCCGTCGAGTCGCGCCTGGTGACCGCCGAGTCGCGGCTGTTGGTCATGCGGCCGCCGAGCAAGAAGACCGCCGGCTTGCATAACTAGCCGAAGGCCGAGGGCCTTCGGCTAGTAGCTATCAGCTTTCAGCCTTCAGCTTTCAGCTTTCGCTCGCTTGCGCTCGCGGTTTAGCAACGTAGCGCTCGCCGCCTGCGTAGAATACTAATAGATGACTATTGGACGGCTCGTGTTGGTTGTTGCGCTTGGCTGCGTTTGCTCGGGTTTGTTGGCGGCCGAGGAAGAGAAGTACTCCGGGCCTCGCCCGCCCAAGGCGGACTTGCCTTACCTGGTGCACGCCGACAGTCTCATCGCCACCGAGGCCGGCGAGGCGCACGAGGATCGGCACGGCAAGAGCGATGCGGTCTACACGATTTCCGGCCCGGCCTCGCCCGCGCGGACGCCGCTGGCCGAGCCGATCTTCCTGTTCGAGTCCGACAAGATCGCGCCCGAGTCGTTGCAGCTCTTCCGTCTCGAGGTGAAGGGCGGGAACCGCGAGGTGGTGATGGGCAAGAGGAAATCCGGCCGCCCGTTGCACCTGTCGGTCAAGCCCCTGGGGGGACGCCTCTATCGCATCGAAGTCAACGAGGGACTGGGCCTCGAAGACGGCGAATACTCGCTCAGCCCCGAGAGCTCGAACACCGTGTTCTGCTTCGCCGTCTACTGAGCAAGTGGTCGATGGTGGATGGTCGATGGCTGAAGGCTGACATCCGCTCGCTTTACAATTGAATCTGATGAATTCATCCAACCTTCTTCTCGTGCTTGTGGTGACGGCGCTCGCTTTGAGCGCCGATCCGCTCGACGACGCGCGCAACCGGCAGGACCGGGGCTATATACGATGGGCCGTGACCCAGGCGGACGCCGCCGCCAAGAGGAATCCCAAAGATCCCACGGCGCAGTACCGTCTCGCGTTGACTCAGTCGATTCGCGCCGAGGTGGCGCTCGAAGTGCACGACAAGGCGGTCGCGCAATCCGCGGCCGAGGATGGATACGACGCCGCGCAGCGCGCCGTAGAACTGCAGCCGCGCGTAGCCGAATATCACCGCATCCTCGGTACGCTCTGCGGACAGGTGATACCCGCGAAGCTCTGGCTCGCCGTGCGATACGGCGGATGCGCGCGCAGCGAGATCACGCGCGCGATTGAGCTCGACGGCAGGTCCGCCAGAGCCTATCTGAGCCGGGGCGTCGGCAATTACTATCTGCCACCGGGGATGGGAGGCGGGTTCGATCTGGCCTTGCGCGATTTCGATAAAGCGATACAGCTCGATCCCAACCTTGCCGACGCGTATCTGTGGCGCGGCATCGCGCTGCGCAAGCTCAAGCGGAACGCGGAGGCGTACCGTTCCATCGCCCGGTCACTCCAGTTGAATCCTGGGCGCGCCTGGGCGAAGGAGCAGCTCGCCAAAACGCCGCGGCAGTAGCCGGCGCGGCGGCGCCAGCCTGGCAGCATCGCCGACAACAGGGCCGCGGCTATCAGCAGGGTCCATGAGGCGGGTTCGGGCGTCACTTCAATCTGAACCGGGTCCGAAAACGTCCCGCTGGTCACCAAGGAGCTTGGGTCGAAGGTTGGAGAGTTGGGGTCCTGGGAGAACACGCTGTAGTCTACGTTGATCGTGCCCGGAGTAACCGCGCCGGCCGGGTCGGTCGCGAAGATATCGAATTCGCCGGTGCCCGACAGCAGCGCTTTGTTCCAACTTACCTGCAAGGTCGAGCTTGGACCGGCCACGTAGAACATCGAACTCACGTAGTCCGTGTAACTCCCGTACACCGGGCTCCCGATGAAGGTGGAGTCGTTCAAAACGATCCAGTTGCTCGTGGATGTATCGGTAAGCGTGAAGCCCCAGCCAACCGTCGTTCCCGGCAAACCGCCGGCGGCCCCGCTCACCGGAATAAGCGCCAGGCTGTCGGCCTGCGCGCACGTGGCGAAGGCAGCGGTCATGAGGACTAACACGATTCGATTCATTTCATCTTCTCCTGTTCGTGGTCCTACCGAAATTGATTGCCGGATACGTAAGTGCCGGTATTGTAAGTCGCCGAGCTCCAGGGCACGCTCAAGGTAAAGCGGGCCAGGGCGGCGCAACCTGTAAAGTCAATTGTAAATGACTCGCTGGCGGCGCCGCCGGCGGCGATGTCGCCCAACACGACGGGGAACGCGCCAGGTGGCGTTATCACCGGCGTGCAGGCTGCGCCTGAAGTTTGGGTGAGGGTAAAGCCCTTGATCTGGGTCGCGTAGGCCGTGCCCACGTTGCCGTTGTTTGCGGCGAGGATCCACACGCGCGCATTCTGCGTGCCGGTCTTGCTGGTAAGGGAGAATGTCAGTCCGAAGCCGGGTAACTGCGTGGGATCGACGATTCCCCAGTAAGCCGGCTTGGCCTGCAATCCCGTGTCGAAAGGCAGCGGCATGTCGAGCCGATTGATCGGGAAACTATCCAGCCAGGTATCGTCGTCAGCCATGCCCCAGAACGTCACGGCGCTGAGCTTCCCTGTCAATTGCCGCAATGCCGTGAAGTACTGCTCATAGAGCCAGCCCTGCTCCGCCAGGACCGACGCCGGCACGGTGCCCCCGTTCGCTCCATAGTTCGAGGTATTGTTGCCCGCGTTATAGACGCTCAGGTCCATTTCAGTGATCTGCTGCTCCAGGCCGGGGAACGTGCCGGCGATGGTATTTATGGTGTTGACGATCGCGGCGGTGGACGGGTAGTTGATCGCGTTGTGCATCTCGTGCCCGACGCCATCGAGCGGAATGCCGCGGTTCTTCAGATCGTGAACCACGCTGACCAGACACGCAAGGCGGTTCGGATCGGTGGTGCTGTAATCGTTGATAAACAGCTTCGTGCCGGCGGGGGCATACTGTCTGGCCGCCTCGAGCGCGACATCGATGTAACTCTTGCCAAGCACATTATAGAAGGGGCCGTGGTTGAGACAATCCGGCTGGTTAGGATCGAGCGGCTCATTCACGACGTCCCAGACATACACGTTCGTGCCGAAGTGTTGCACCTCGCTCTGAATGTGCTCTTGTATGTTCGCGGTCACCACGGCCTGATTGGCCGGCGAATTCGTCCCGTCGCCGGTTGCGTAGGCGGGTGTCTGCTGGCCCGTCGCCCACACCAGGTTGTGGCCGCGCACTTGCATGTCGTTGCACTTGGCAAGCCCAATCTCGCTGTCGGCGTTGCCGTAAGTGTAGGTACCCTTGGTGGCCTCCACCGAACTCCACTTCATGTCGTTTCCAGACACGAGGCTGTTGAAGTGTTTCTCCAGCAGTTGGGCGTGTGGTCCGGAGAGGTCCGTCGTGTCCACTTCAGCGCCTATCGGGAAGTAATGGGAGAGGCTCTGGAAAATCGATGGGATATTCGATTGAATGGTCGGCGGCGCCAGGTAAGTGAGCTGGAAGTCGTCGATGTAGAACGACACCAGATCGTTACCCGACGCCGGCACGGTTTGCAAATACAAGTGTGCCGCTCCGGTGTCGTAACTGCTCGCCATGTTATATGCCGGGACCTTGATCTGGTGCCAGGCCCCGTCCGCCGGCACCGTGACGCCAGGATAGCCGGTTACGCCGGGGTAACTGGTCGTGCCGGCAAGCGTCACCTGCAGGCTCATGTTGATGACGTGAGTCGATCCGTCGGCGGGTAGTAACATGACCCATACGCTGATCGAATACTGGGATCCGTTGTACATCTTGTCGGCGACGCTGATCTGCGGCCCGTCATAATTCGCGACGCGCCCGGTGGTGAGGAGGCTATGCGTGCCGGAATGCGCGGCAGCCGTTGTGTTGGTCAGGGTGGAACTGCCGGTCCGCGAGCTCCAGCCGTCCAGGCCGCCATCCTCGAACGTGGTCGTGATCCCCGTGTTGTCCTGCTGGCTGGGGTTTGGCGGCGGCGGGGACAACTCACTGATGGTGACGTCGTCTATGTAGAAAGAATCCGTCGCGCTGCTGGACTGAATGTAGAAGGTCAGGCTGGACGGTGGCCCGGGGATATTGCTGAAGGTCAGAGTGCCCTGTACCTTCGTCCAGGCGGTCGAGGACAGAGCCGCGGATGTCGCAAGATTGCTGTAAGCCCCGGAGGAGTTGGCGCAGTTGGTCAGCTTGGTCGACAGCGTTGCGGTTGGGTTGGCGCTGTCCGGGTTGGCGAGCAAAACGTACGCAGTAATCTGATAAGTCGCGCCCGCCACCACTCCGCTCACGTTCAGCAGGTTAAGGCTCGGGCCCATGTAACCGGCCGTCCGGTTCGTGACCAGCAAGGCGTGGTGGTCGCCATCCGGATCCGCGACGGGCGGTGCGGTGTTCGCGAGTGTCACGGATCCGAACGGAGCCCAACCATCGAGGCCGCCATCCGCGAAGGTGTACGTCGCAATCGGCGTCCCCCCCGCCGGCGGCGCGGTCTCAGTGATCACGACATCGTCTAAGTAGAAGGACTGCGCGGTGGTCGGTCCCACTAACTGAGCGTATAATTGCAGGCCCGTTTCCGTGGTGCTGACGGTGTACATTCCGCCGATCTGCGCAAATCCGGAGGCGGTCACGGGCACCTGGTAAGTGCCGATGGTGTCGTAGCAAGTGCCGCCGGAGCACCCCGGATCGCTGCGCTTGATCGTGAAGTTGGCATTGGTGGCGGTTTCGCCGCTCGTCAGCCTGAGATAGCCGGTGATCGTATACTGCGCGCCGGGCAGCAGGACGCTGTTGAGGAGAATGGAGGGGCCACCCGCGCCAGTGGCGCCCGTCGTGGTCAGCAGGCTATGCGTCCCCGTATATGCGGCGGCGGTGGTGCTGACTGGCGTGCTGGCGCCGTTGAACGAACTCCAGCCTTGGACCGTTCCGTCTTCGAAGTCGTAAGTCGCAACCACTTGAGCGCCCAAATGGCTGGCGCAGAGCAGCGCGAGAACGAGAATCATGCATGAATTGCCTGTACGAAGCATCGTCTCCCCCCCAAGGTCCAAAATGCCGCGTCGGGCAGCCCCTCGTCCTGACATCCCCGAGCAGCGTTTGTTGTTGCTAAAAACAATATACCGCCAATCCCTGGTGTGTCAAGGCATCGTTTGTGCGGTCGGAGGGGCACCAAACGTCCGCTCGCTGACGCGCGCGCTTCGGTGCTGGCTGCGGACCCCGGCCGTCAGGAAGGGGTTGACGTTTTGAGTAGGAAACTCTCGACCTCGGCGCGCGTGGGCATGGAGGACTGCGCGCCGGAGCGCGTGACCGAGATAGCGGCGGCGGCGCTGGCGAACCTGAGTGCGTCGGGTACGGGCTTCTCGTCCGCGAGGGCGACCGCCAGCGCGCCATTGAACGTATCGCCGGCGGCGGTTGAATCCGTCACCGCGACGGGGAATGCCGGCTGGTAGAACGTGCGCTCGCCGTCGTCGTAGAAACATCCCTGGTCGCCGAGTTTGAGGATTACCGCTTTCGCTCCCAGGCCCCGCAGCGCGGCCGCCAGAGATGGCGCGTCCGCCGCCGGCACGCGTGCGGGAGGACGGCCCAGCAGGACCAGCGCCTCGCCCTCGTTGGGCGTGAGTATGTCGACCGCGCCGAGCAACTCGCTGTCGAGCGGCCGCGCCGGGGCGGGATCGAGGATCGTGCGCGCGCCCTCCTCGCGGGCCAGAGCCAGGAGCGCTCGCACTGTATCGAGCGGCGTCTCGAGTTGCGCCAGGAGAAACGCGGCGCCGTGGAGCGTGCGCCGCAAGCCCGCGACGTCCGCCGCGGCGAAGGCATGGTTCGCGCCCGAAGCCACCACGATGGAGTTCTGCCCCTGCGCATCGACCCAGATCAGAGCCACGCCGGTGGGTGCCGATTTGGTTCCCACAAGCGCGCTGGTGTCCGCGCCCGCGGCCGCCAGGCTGGCCTTCAGGTGATCGGCGAACAGGTCGTAACCCACGCGGCCCGCCATGCGAACGGCGATCCGCGGCCCCGCCAGGTGCGCCGCCGCATAGGCCTGGTTGGCGCCCTTGCCGCCGGGCGTCATCAGGAAATCGTGGCCCAGGACCGTCTCGCCCGCTGCCGGAAGGCGCTCCACGCGCACCACGAAATCCATGTTGAGGCTTCCGGCCACCACGATGACCGTTTTAGTTGAAAGCTGATGGCTGACAGCTGATGGCTGATTCATCTCGCCAGATCGATGCCCAGCTTCTTGAGCTCTTCCTGGTAATACCGGCGCAGCAGGATGTCCCACTCTTCGCTGCCCTCGGGGATCTCGCGCTTCTGGGAGCGGATCTTCGTGCGGGCGGCGCGGTCGACCTTGTCCTCGGTCAGCAGCAGTTCGGTGATCTGCTTCACGATCTCGAGGCGCACTTCGTTGGGTTGCTTCTTCAGGCGCACCTGGCGGGCTTTGCGCAGCGAGGAGACGATCTTGTGCGAGATCTCGATCACCTTGTCGCGCGACAGCTTCATGCTGTCGCCGGTGTCGCGGCCCGCGGCGCGAATCACCTTGCGCTGCGTGATCAGCGTATTCTTGATGCGGCGGAACATCTCCTGGTAGCTGACGTCGTTCTTCCGCATGTAGTCGGCATATTGGGCCAGGATCTCGCGGACCTCGTCGTTGAGGCGGTCCTCCACCTGCAGTTCCTCGGTGATGATGGTGTTGAGGAGATCGCCGACCACCTGCGGTTCGACGGTTTCAATCAGTGAGGGCGTCAGCTTCTTGACCAACTCGCGCGACAGATAGGCGACAAATTCTCTGGCTAGTAGCATGTGGCGGAACCCGCGGCGCTCCCGCGATACCACTTCGAGCGCAGCACGGGACTTTCAAAAACCACGGCTCTAGGATAGTGTACTATACGGGAACTTTTCACGAGTCGCCAAGATGGTGCTCGAGAAAATCCTGGTCGATGGGTCTGCGCCCGCGAAAACCTTCCTGGGTCCCGTGCCAGTAGCGGATTTCGCGCTCGCCCGACTTCCAGCACAGGCACACTTCTTCGCCGCGGAATAGGGTGGGAAAATCCAGCAGGCCAATGTCCAGGTCCTTCACCTGGCACCCGGTCTCGTGGATCGATTCGAGCACATCGCGCAGATGGGCGGTGGCGGTGTCGCGGCGCGAGACGGCGTCGAGAAGCTTCCGCCGGTCCACCAGCGCGCCCCCGGCCAGCCGGACCCGTTCGGATTCGGCTGCCAGTTCGCCCGCGGCCTCGGCCGCCGCGGCCTTCAACGAAATCGCCCGCCGCAGCCGTTCTTCGAGCGCCGGAATCAGCGCCTGCGCTTCGGCGAGGGTGAAGTATCGGGGCATGAGCTAGGCTCTGGGGCGGACCCCCTGGTCCGCGGCCGACGCCCACGTCGGCCTGGTCGTGCATCCGCGAGCAAGCGGGTCCAGAGGGACCCGCGCGGACCAGAGGGTCCGCCCCACACTCGCTACACGGGCGTCAGCTCGCGGTGCCGTTGTACCTCCGGGCTACGTAGTCTTCCAGGATCGCGACGAACTCCGGTACGATCCGATCGCCTTTGAGCGTCGTCAGCAGCCGCCCGTCCACGTACACCGGCGCCTTCGGATCCTCCGCGGTGCCGGGCAGGGAAATGCCGATGTCGGCGTGCTTCGATTCGCCCGGCCCGTTCACGATGCAGCCCATCACGGCCACGCGCATTTCCTCGATGCCCGGGTGCGCGCCCTTCCAGACCGGCATACGCTCCCGCAGGTAGCTCTGGATCTGCCCCGCCATCTCCTGGAAGAAAGTGCTGGTGGTGCGCCCGCAGCCGGGACACGCGGTCACCTGCGGCGTGAAGCTGCGGATTCCGAGCGATTGCAGAACCTGCTGCGAGACCAGCACCTCCTCGGTGCGATCCCCGTTCGGCGCCGGCGTCAGCGACGCGCGTATGGTGTCGCCGATCCCTTCCTGAAGCAGGATCGAGAGAGCGGCCGTGGTGGCGACGATGCCCTTGGCGCCGAGTCCCGCTTCGGTGAGCCCCAGGTGCAGCGGATAATCGCAGCCCGCGGCCAGCGCGCGGTAGACCTCCACCAGGTCCTGAACGCCGCTGACCTTCGCGCTCAGAATGATGCGGTCGTGCCCCAGGCCGTATTTCTCCGCCGCCTGGGCCGATTCGATGGCGCTCGCCACCATGGCGTCGATCATCACGCCTCGCGCGTCCTTCGGCTCGGCCGCGCGCGCGTTTTCGTCCATCTTGCGGGCCAGCAGCGTCTGGTCGAGCGATCCCCAATTGACCCCGATGCGCACCGGGCGGCCATATTCGATGGCCACCTCGATCATGGTGCGGAAGTTGTCGTCGTGCTTTCGCCCGATGTTCACGTTCCCGGGGTTGATGCGGTATTTCGCCAGCGCCCGCGCGCACTCCGGGTACTTCTTGAGGAGGATGTGGCCGTTGTAGTGGAAGTCGCCGATGATAGGAACGCCGGTGCGATCCACGATCTCAGGAACCGCGCGGGCGGCTTCCTCGGTGTTCACCGTCACGCGCACGAGCTCCGAGCCCGCGCGCGCCAGCGCCAGCGTCTGATCGACGGTGGCCTGGACGTCGGCCGTATCTGTGTTGGTCATCGACTGCACCACCACCGGATAGCCCGACCCGACCTTAACCCCTCCGACGTCGGCAACCGCGGTGGCGCGCCGTGTATGAAGCGCCATTCGTCTCATTGTAACAGCCGCGGCGCGCTATCCTGCGAGTGATGCACCTCGATGCGGGCGACGCCGCCCTGATCCAGATCGTGGACTCCGCGCTGGCCGAAGCCGCGCGCCTCAGCGGACCGTGGCTGGTGTGCCGTCCCGGATGCACCGAGTGCTGCCTGGGACCGTTTTCCATCAACCAGCTCGACGCGCGCCGCCTGCGGCAGGGGCTGGCCGCTCTCGACGCTTCGGACCGGGAACGCGCCGCGCGTGTGCGAGAGCGAGCCCGCGCCTATACCGAAACCGACGACGAGCCGTGTCCCGCCCTCGATCCGGCAACCGGCTGCTGCGACCTCTATGCCGCGCGCCCACTGACCTGCCGCACCTTCGGCCCTCCGGTGCGCTGCGGCACGGACGATGTGGGGGTGTGCGAGCTCTGCTTCTCGGGCGCCACCGACGATGTAATCGCCGCCTGCGAGGTCGAAATCGATCCCGACGGGATGGAAGCCGAGCTGCTGGCGGCACTGGAGGCGGCCGGTGGCCTCCAGGAAATGACGACGGTGGCCCTGACCCTGGCATCCTGAACGCCGCCCGCGCATCTAACGGGTATACGGTCACACAGGAGGGCTCCGCCATGGGCCGGCGTGCCTTGTGCATTGCAGTAATCGGGATCGCTATCTCCGGAGCGCTGGGCGCGCAGGGGTTCGGCAAGATCAAGAAGAAGGTCACTCTGCTGCGCAAGCTCCCGCCCATTGTGTCGCTGCCCTCGGGCACACTGGATGTCAAGGTGACCGCCGTCAATCCGCTGTACAAGGACGTGGCGCCCGCCCTAGCGGCCACGCTCGAGACCGCGTTGCTGGCGGGCGACAGCGCGCACCTTTCCATCGATAAGGAACACCCTTCGGCGATCGTTGCGTGCACCATCACGGACTTCTCCATCCCCGCGGCCCGGCAGATTACACGGCCCTCGATGGTGCCGGCCAAGAAGGGCGGCAAGCCGCAGGTGTACTACGAAGTGACGGGCACGCTGGTGGTGGCGTACCAGGCCAAAACCTCCCGCGGGAAAGTTCTCGACTCCGAGAACGTCACCGCGAAGTTTGCAGAAGAGTACGACCAGCAAGGCGATCAGACCTCCCACAAATCGTTCACCAGCATGGTAAAGGCGCCGATACACAAGTTGACGCCGGGCAAATCGGTGGACGAGGACGCCCCGCCGACCGTGGACAGCGTCCGGCAGAAGCTCATCGAGCGCGCGGCGGCGCAGATTGCCGAGCGCCTGGTGAACACCGAACAGCGGGTTGATGTGCTGCTGGCGCGCGGGGATCTGGACGACGCCAATCGCTTCGCCGAGGCCGGCCTGTGGGCCAAGATGCTCGAGTCGCTCGAGACCATGAAGCCGCTGGACCCAGCGGAGGATGCGTATCGCACCTATAACATCGGGGTCGCCTATGAGGCGATGGCCTACCACGCCGAAGACCCCAAAACGGCGACCAAGTTTTTCGATCAGGCGGCCATCAGCTATGGCCGGGCCGTCGACGGGCAGCCGTCCGAGAAGTATTTCCTGGAGCCGCAGAACCGCATCCGCACCGCCATCGCGCACTACCGGAAGCTGGCCCAAATCGAGACGGCGCACAATTCCGCACCGGCCGCGAGTGGCGCCGGCGGGGCCTCCACACCGGCCGGAGCGCTGACCAACGATCAGGTGGTGGAGATGCTCAAGGCGGGCCTCGGCGAGGATAACATTCTGGCGACCATTCGGGATGCACGGCACGCCAGCTTCGATCTGAGCGTGGATGGCCAGGTGCGACTGGCCAAGGAGGGCGTCAGCAACCGCGTGATCGCGGCCATGCGGGACAAGTCGCGGCCAGCGCCCGCCCACCGCGTGGCACACAGCACCACGACCACGCAGATCGCCAAGCCATGACGCGATTCGCCGCGCTCGCCGTCTTCGTGCTCGTCGCCGCGCCGTGGGCGTGCGCCGAGGAGCTCTGCGGCGCGGCCAAAGACATGGTGGTGCGCGCTCTGGAGCGCATCGGGCCTGCGTATACTTCCTCCGACCTGGAGGACGCGGTCCAGCTCCTCAAGCACTCCAGCGAAGAATGCCCCGAGCTTGGGAATGCCTGGTACTACCGGTCCCTGTTCGAGCGCAAACTCGCGCGCGGGCCGCAGGCCGACTATGCACTGCGCCAGGCGAAGTTGGTGGGCTCGGAGGCACTCGAGCAAGGCGCCGATCCGTTTACGCCCTCCACCAGGCCCGAACCGGGCGAGCGCTTCACGACGGCGGTGCGCTCGAAATGGGCGGTGGTGATCGGCGTCGGCCAGTTCCGCGATCGCCGCCTCAAGCTGCTCCCCTACACCACCAGGGATGCGGAGGACTTCGCCGCGGTGCTGGCCGACAGCCGGTATGGACGCTTTCCGGCGGACCACGTTCACGTGATCACGGACGAGAACGCCACCACGGTGAGGATCAAGACCGAGCTGAACTGGCTGGCGCGCACCGCGGCGCCCGACGACCTGGCGGTGGTGTATCTGGCGACGCACGGCTCGAAACGCGAGAAGGATATCGCCGGCGTGAACTACATCCTGACTTATGACACCGACGTTTCGAATCCCGACACTTTGTACGCCACGGCGCTGCCCATGGTGGAGGTGGCGGACGTGGTCCGCACGCGGATGAAGGCCCGCAAGGCGGCGGTGTTTCTGGATGTGTGCCACAGCGGAGGCGCGATGAACGCTTTGGGCCCGGCCGGCCTCGCGGCGGCTGCCTCGCCCGCGACTCTCGAACGCATCCGCCAGGGCGTGGGCCGGGTGATCGTGTCTTCCAGCAAAGTGGATGAGGTCTCCTGGGAGAGCGACCGGTTCAAGCACGGCTACTTCACTTACTACCTGATTCAGGCGCTCAAACAGGGCGGCGGCAGCGTGCCGCTCACCAAGGTTTACGAGTCGGTGCGGCAACAGGTGTCGGCCACCGCGCAGGCCGAGCGGAAGGTGGGCCAAAATCCGGTGATGAGCGCCAGCGACACCGGCGCCGACCTGATTCTGGGCGTCGCACCCGAATCGGCTTTGCTGTTCACATCGCCGGCGGCGGCGCTTCTTGCTCTGCGAGCTGACGCCGCAGTTTCAGCAACTCGTCGTGGTCTTTTCTGAGCCTCTCCAACTCTTCCCGCTGCTCGGTGGCGTAGTCGTGGAGTTGGTGGATGAGCATCCCCAGCATGATCGGAACGAAGCTCACCCAGTAGCCCAGCGAACGGAAGCTCAGCCAGCTTCCCGCCAGGGCCAGCGGTAGCAGGCCGCATACGCCGATGAAAAACGCCGGGCCCAGGTGCAGCCGGAAAAAAAGGAACACCAGCAGCGTTCCGAACGCAATGTCGAAAGCCGCGGACACCAGCAGGCTGCCTTCGCCGATCCCGCCGCCTTCGAGGTCGGACTGCGCCGCGTGAGCCACCAGTTCGACCCCCGCCATTTCGCCCCGCGCCGTGAAATACGTGTCGCGGCCCGCCGCGTAGTCTCCGCCCACGATCACGATCTTGCCGCCCAGGATCCGGCTCCACTCCGCCGGATGAGCGGGACCAAGGAACTCCCCGGCCTGCACGACCGGAAATGCGTAGCGGTCGCCCGTGAAGTTGAAGAGGATATCGCCGGAACGTTCTTTGGCCTGGATGTTGTAGCGGCGCGCGGCGTTCCATGCGAGCGATGGCAGCGTGCCCGCGGAGGTTTCGAGCTGCTGCCGGTAGCGCCGCACCACGCCGTCGGAATCGACCGGAAAGACGGGCACGCCCGTGTGGCTGGCGTCGGTCACCAGGCCTCCCGCCACCGGCTCGAGCTCCGCCTGGTAGTTATTCTCGGGCTGCTCGCCCCGCGGCAGCCGCTTGGGCACCCGCGCCCAAACGATCTCGGGCCAGGCGGTGACACCGAGTTCGCCCAGCTTGCGGAAGGACGGGTCGGAAGTATCGATATCGAGCACGATCAGCGCGGGACGGGCGTCGTGAAGGGCCGTAAGCAGCGCTCCCAGGCACCCGGCATCGAGCGGGCTGTGCGACTGGAACTGGCGTTCGTAATCCTTGTCCGTGATCTCGACTACGACGATGTCGTCCGAGTAGCGAGGCGCGTTGAAGCGGACGAAGGTGTCGAGCCCCGCCATTTCCCAGGAGTGCGTGCAGCCCTGGTGCTCCAGAAGAAACATCAGCGCCGTGATGAATAGGACGGTGCGGAGGCCGTGACGCCAGTAGTGCTTCCAAAACCCGACGTGGCGCGTGCGCAGCCACCGGCGCGACTTGTGGGAGTCCCGGTGCGCCATCCGCTCACCTCAAGTTCGCGGCCAGCGAGCGCAGGTAGGCGCGCAGGATCGGGCGCGCGGCGTCCGGGCCCATCTCCCGCGCCCAGCCTGCCGTAGCTTCGGCGGCCTGTTCGAAATCGGCGGAGAGGCGCGCGCAGAGCGGGGGCGACGCCAGCAGGATCCAGCTCTCGGTTCCGATCGGCTCGCCGGCCGCGTTCGTCAGCACCAGCTTGCACAACCCTTGCGTCGCGCCGGCCGCGGGAACCCTGGCGGGGGAGCCGGGAGTCCACGCAAGCGGCAGCACGTTGCCTGCCGTGCCGAGCGTTCCCATCGGTTGCAGCCGCAAGTAGTAGGACCCTGCGTCTAAGCCCGAGAGGGCGGGACCGATGTCAGCCTCGCCACCTTCGAGCCGAACGACGGCCTCGCGCAGTTCCTCGCCAAAGTCGCGGCTCACGGCCGCGATGTACGCTTCGCCGTGGCCTCGGATCAGCGGCATCACGGCCTCTCCGAGTCGAGCCCAGAAAGGCGGATCCTCGACCGGCTTGTTCCAATCGCTGAACTTGTATGTACAAGGAAGCTTCTCGCACCGCCTGAAAAAGCGGTAGGAGCGAGCCCCCGCGCGGGAAGTGATCAGGATCGAACCGCCGCGCGTCGACCCGCTGATCTGGTAGTCCGCCGATACCTGGGATCCGAACTCCAGCGCATGCGCAGTCCGTGCGGTCTTTGTCTGGCCGCTCCAGTCGCCGACAATTCCGACCACGGTAGGCGGAACGTCGGCCGGAACGATTTGCTGGCAGTAGACGCAGGCCGGGCCGAGCAGTAGCAGGAACAGCGGACCCAGATATCGCACCGTGCTTTGATTATAGCGGGCGGCGCGGCGCCGGGGCCTGCCGGGGTCCGCTTGACGCATATGCATCAATGATGCATACTGATGCATATGAGGACGACGTTGATCATCGACGATGGCCTTCTGGAGCGCGCGCGATCGTTGACCGGCATTCAGGAGAAGACCGCGCTGGTGCGGGCCGGTCTGGAGGCGCTCATCGCGCGTGAGGCCGCCCGAAGGCTCGCCGCGCTTGGCGGGACCCAGCCCAAAATCGCGGACATTCCGCGGCGGCGTTCCGCCTGATGGTGCTCGCCGACACCTCCGTCTGGATTCAGCACCTCCGCCAGGGCGAGCCATGGTTGGCCGACCGCCTGTCCCAAGGACTCGTTCTGATGCATCCTTTCGTCGCCGACGAGCTGGCATGCGGCAATCTCAAGAATCGGGCCGCGGTGCTGGCCGACCTGCATGCGCTGCCGTCGGCGATCGCGGCATCCGACGCCGAGGTCTTGCGATTCATCGAAGACCGGCGGCTATGGGGCAGGGGACTGGGCTGGGTCGATCTGCACCTGCTCGCCTCGTCCGTACTGTCGCAATGCGAGTTCTGGAGCCTCGACAAGCGCCTGGTGCAGGCGGGCAAGGAACTCGGTCTGCGTTGAACCGTCTGCGACAAGCGAACTCAATACGGCCGTCTGCCGGACCAGTTGCCTGGCGGATCGTAGTCGCAGACCCAAACCTCGCGTCCTCCCTCTTGCGCCCCCGCGCATCCCACTTCTTTCGTGTCGCCCCAGACGATTTGCGTGTAGTGCCCGCACACGCCGCCGCATCGGTTCGAGCCGTAGTCGTAGTCTCTGGATTCGGACGCCCACGAGCGGACAACTTGCGCGGGCGATGCGGTCGCGCCGTCTATCTCGAACAGGTTCTCGCCGTAGGCCGACTTGGGACGGTGCATGAATTGCCCGCGCGCCAGGAGATGGTCCGCCCAGTCTTGGGCACGCGCGGCCAACCGATCGGACCACGCCAGCGGAGGCACTCCCACGCGCGCCCGCACGGCGTTATGGGCGGCGAGCATGTCGCGCGAGAGCGAGGATGCGCCGCCGTTTCCGGCGAGCAGGATCAGAAACCAGATCGCCTGTCGCATGCTTCC
>DATNLV010000581.1:0-6569 GCA_035602665.1 Bryobacteraceae bacterium
ATCCACATGAGCGTCCCCTTTTCGGCGGGCGGGCTGTACTCCACCACCGGGGACCTGCTGCGCTGGGAAGAAGGACTATTCGGCGGCAAGCTGCTCTCGGCGGCGTCGCTGGCCAAAATGACGACGCCGTTTAAGGACGACTACGCGTTTGGTTTGGCCGTGCACACCGTGAGCGGGCACAAGGTTATCGACCACGGCGGCGGGATTGAGGGCTTCAGTACGTTTCTGGCCTACTATCCCGAGGACAAGCTGACGGTAGTGGCGCTGGCCAACCTGAACGGTGCGCCCGACGCTATCGTCACGCGCCTGGCGGCGCTCGCCCACGGCGAAAAAGTGGAACTGCCTTCGGAGCGGAAAGAGATCACGGTGGCGGCGAAGATCCTGGAGCAGTATGTGGGGACTTACGAGCTGGCGCCGAAAATCAACATGATGGTCACGCTGGAGGGAGGTCAACTGATCACACAGGCTTCGGGACAGGGCAAGGTGCCGCTGTTCGCCATGTCCGAAACGAAGTTCTTTCCCAAGGTGGTGGATGCCGAGATCGAATTCGGCAGAGACGACAAAGGCGCGGTTAACTACCTGGTGCTGCACCAGGGCGGGCGCGACATGAAGGCGCCGCGGGTGAGCGACAAGGTGGCGGAGCGCAAGGAAGTGGTGGTGTCGCCGAAAATCCTGGCGCTCTACACCGGCACTTACGAACTGCGGCCGGGGTTCGAACTGGTGATCACGCTGGAAGGCGGACAACTGGTCTCGCAGGCTACCGGTGAGGGCAAGATCCCATTGTTCGCGGAGTCGGAAACGAAATTCTTCCCCAAGGTGATGGACGCCGAGATCGAGTTCCTCAAGGACGACAAGGGGGCCGTCACCCACCTGATGCTGCACCAGGGCCCGACGGAGATCAAGGCTCCGCGGAAGTAGAAGGCGGGTCTGGAGACCCGCTTGCAGGACTGGAGTCCTGCCCCACCTTATTCATCTCGTAGCGCTTCGGTCGGATCGAGCGCGGCCGCGCGCCGGGCGGGGAACCATGATGCCGCGGCGGCGATGAACAGAAACACCAAGGCGATCGACACGTAGGTGGCTGGGTCCGTGGGCCTCACGCCCACCAGCATCGACGTCATGCCGCGAGTCAGTTGGAGGGCCGCCAGCAATCCGACCACAATCCCGAGCGCGCTGAGACGCAGCGCCTGGCCTGCCACCAGCCCGAAGATGCGCGAGGGTGTTGCGCCCAGGGCCATCCGCACGCCGATTTCCGCGGTCCGCTGGCGGACGACGGTGGAGAGAACGCCGTACAACCCGATGGCGGCAAGAAGCGCGGCGATCGCCGAAAAGACGCCGATCAGCAGAAGCGAAAACCGCGTTCCGGCCTGGGCATCGACCACCACCGAGTCCATGGGTTCCAGCTGAATGGTCACCGTCGAGCGGCCGAATTGGCGCACCTGGTCGCGCACGGCGCGCGCATAGCCGGCGGGGTCGCCCTCCGTCCGCAGAGCCCAATAGAAGGCGAACCCGTGATTCATGTATCCGTCGGTGACGTAGATCTGCTCTCGCCCCGGTTCCGCCAGCGAGATGTCGCGCTGATGCGCCACCACGCCGATGATCTCGCCCCACTGAGCCTCCTGTGTGCGAGCGCGAAAGAGGATGCGTTTGCCCACGGCGGATTCGTGGGGAAAGGCCTTGGCTGCGAGCGCCTGGTCGACGATCAACAAATTCCGGTCGGGCGTGCTGTCGGCCTCGGTGAAGGTGCGCCCGGCAATCACCGGGATGCGCATGGTTTCGAAAAAGCCGGGCAGCACTGCCTGGAAATCGGCGGCTTGAAACTTGCTGGTATCCGCAAGAGCCTCAGCCCGGCCCCAGCGTATCGGATTGAAGCCGCCGGTAAGCGGCATCGCCAGGGCGGCGGTAACTCCGCGGACGCCCGTGATCCCGGCGAACCGCTCGCGGAGCGCGCGCTTCCAGGCGGCGTTCTCCTGGGGCGTATTGCCGAAATCACCGAACACCTGGAACGTGAGCAGGTGATGCGGGTCGAATCCCAGGTCCGTCTTCTGGATGGCGACGAAGGTGCGGACCATCAGCCCTGACCCGACCAGGAGAACGAACGCCATCGCCACCTCCGCCGTCACGACCACATTGCGAAGCCACCCCGTGGCGCCGAGCGCGCCGGTCCGCCCGGCGGTGCGCAATACCGCCATCAGATCCGGCCTGGCAGCCCGGATCGCCGGCACCAAACCGAACAGCACCGCGGCGGCGAGCCCGGCGGCGCCTGAGAACGCGAGCACCACAGGATCGATGTGGATCTCGTCGAGGCGCGGCAGATTCGCGGGCGCGATTCGCAGCAGCTCGTGGATGCCGAGTTTTGCCAGCGCGAGTCCCGCCGCTGTGCCAAGACCGGCGATGACCAGAGATTCGGCCACCGTCTGCCAGACCAGCCGCCACCAGCCGGCGCCCAGCGCGTTGCGAACCGCCGCCTCGCGCTCCCGCAGCGAGGACTGCACCAGCATCAGGTTCGCCACGTTCGAGCACGCGATCAGCAGCAGAAAGACGACGGCGCCCATCAGCGCGAGAATCGCGGGCCTTACTTGGTTGACCAGGTGCTCCTGCATCGGCTCCAGGCGGAAGTATTGTCCGGCGTTGCGCGAGATGACGTTTTCCCGCCGGATCTTCGCGGCAACCGTCTCGACCTCGTCCTGCGCGGGCTGGATGCCGACGCGGGGTTTCAGCCGGCCGACCACGCGCCACTGCACATTGTTCCGGTTCTCCGCATCGTAGGGGATGCGGGCGGCGAGCCACACGCCGGGCCGCTGTTCGATATCGGCCTGAGGCGGAAAGAGCAGCTCGAATCCCGGGGCCAGGACGCCGACCACAATGCTAGTTGGGCCGCCCGCCGCCACCGGCAGCGGCTTGCCGATCACGGACCGATCGCCGCCAAAGCGCCGCTGGAAATACTCGTAGCTCAGGATGGTCATCACGGGCAGGCGTGGCGCGGGTGGGGGCGCACCTGCCGCTGCCGCCGGAGGCGCCGGTTCCGGCGTCCCATCGGAGTCCTGGAAGTCGCGGCCCATGGCGATCCCGCCTCCCATGACGCGGAAGAAATTCGTGGACACGGCGGCGCCGCGGAATTCCTCGGGTGTGCCGTCGATGCCGGGCAAGGTGGCGCGGAAGGTGCTGACGGCGGCGAAGTCCTCGAAGGCGCTCCGGGCGCCATTCCGCAGGTCGAGGTAGTCGGCGTTCGAAAGCGGGAAGTCTTTCACGTTGCGCCGCCGCAGATCGCCGCAGGCGAGGACCAGCCGGGCCGGGTCCTTGTAAGGAAGGGGCCGCAGCAGGACGGCATTCATGACGCTGAATACCGCGGTGCTGGCGCCGATCGCCAGGGCAATGGTCACCACCGCGGCAATCGCGAATACCGGATTCCTGCGCAGTGTTCGAAAGGCGTAGATCAGCTCATTTCTCAGCATATGGAACCATCATTGCTCTCGGAGCAGGTTGGCTGGGTCGACGCGCAGAGCGCGTCTCACGGGGCCGGCGACCGACAGTGTTCCGGCAAACATCATGGTGAATGCTACCGCGGCGAGCACGAACGGGTCTTGCGCGGAAGCCTGGTAGACGATGGCCGAAAGTACACGGCTGGCCGCGGCGCCAAGCGCTACGCCGGCCAGAGAGCCGCACCCGAGCAGGAGGAGCATGCGGCCCAGCGCCGTCGCGAGAACGTCCTTCGCCTGGGCGCCGAGCGCGACACGCAGACTCAGCTCACGGAGGCGCTTGCTGACCGTGTACGAGGCGAGGCCGAAGGCGCCGGCGACGGAGAGAAGGAGTCCGAAAGCGCCGAAGAGGCCGAGGGCGACCGTGGCCACCTGGGACGGAAACAGCGCCAGCCCGAGCTGGCTGCTCCAGCGGCCCGATTCCGCCAGGGGAACGGCGCGGTCCAGATCCTGGACCGCATTGCGAATGCCGGCGACCAGGTCGGCCGTGTCGCGGCGGCTGCGCACCACAAGCGACACCGCGGTGCTGCCCCTCTGCGAGATCGGGTAGAACACCGCGGCTTTCTGATCTTCACCGAGCGTGAAGTACTTCCCATCGGCGGCGACGCCCACGATCTGGATCTGCTGGCCGGCGCGGTTCTTGAAATAGCGCCCCACGGCGTGCTCGGAGCGGAAGAGGCGGCGCGCGAACTCACGATTCACGATGGCGACGGGCGGGGCCTTGTCGGTGTCGGCGAAGGTGACATCGCGTCCGGCCAGCAGCGGCGTGCCGGCGGCGATGAAATATCCGGGCGAGACGGAGTAGGTGTAGGCATCGAACGCTTTGTTCAAGGGCCTGAAATCGACAGTCTTCTCGGAGAAGACGCCGGTGGTGCTTGCGTTCATGTCGAGGGGCGTGGCGCTCGCGTAGCCCGCCGCTTCCACTCCGGGAATCTCCCAGACCCGATCCAGCAGCTGGCGCTGGAAGCGATCGGCGGCGGCATCGCTGGCATAGCCGGCCTGGTTCAGATCGAATTGCGTCAGCACGGCATTTTGCGTCTTGAAGCCCAGGTCCATGGTCAGCGATTTGCCGAGGCCACGTAGCGAGACAAAGGCCGCCGTCACGGTGACGCAGCAGAGCGCGATCTGCGCCGCCAGCAGGACATCGCGAAGCGCCCAGCGGCGTCCCACGAAGAATTGGTTCCCGCCGCTCTTGATGGCCTCGTTTGGGTCAGCCCTGAATATCTGCCGCAGGGGCATCACGCCGAACAGCACGCCGGCGAGCACCGAGATTAGCAACGCCACCAGGATCAAAGACGGCTGCGGCAATATAAAGAGGAACTTGATAGGGAATCGGCTGGGCGGATGCCAGCCGGCCAGGCCCCCGAGGACCATCCACGCCAGGCCGCAGGCGCCCGCACCGCCGAGAATCGAAATCAGCAAAGCCTCCACCAGGACCTGGCGGACGATGCGCCAACGGCTGGATCCGACGGCCATGCGGATGGCGATCTCGCGGGTGCGGTCCGCCGTGCGCGCCGCGAACAGGCTGCCCAGGTTGGCGCAGGTGGCGAGCAGCACGATTCCGGCCAGCACCAGCACGCCAGCCAGAAAGCCGCGCGCCGGCCCTCCGATGAAGTCGCCGACCAGACCGGGACGAGCCAGCTTGAGCCCCAGCCCCTCGTCATCCTTCGGGTATTGCCGGGCCATGAGGGCGGCGATCCGGTCCAGGTCCGCCTGCACCTGGGGCATGGAGACCCCGTCCTTCATCCGCACGACCGCGAAGATGTTCTTATAGTTCCGCATCTCGAGCCAGTTGACGCCATCGAGCGCCGCTTCATTCGCCATGGGAACGAAGACGTCGGGCTGAGCGATTTTTTCGGTCCCGTAGAACCCCTGCGGCGTGACGCCGACGATGGTGTACGGGTGCTTGTCGAGGCGGACCACCGTTCCTACGATCTTGGGGTCGGCGGCAAAATCGCTCTTCCACGCGGACCAGGAAAGCACCGCGGCCTGCGAGGCTCCAGGATGATCGTCATCGGCACGCTGCAGCAGCCGCCCGAGGAACGGCTTGATGCCGACGACCTCGAAATACTGCCCGCTCACTTCGCATCCCCACATGGGCCGGGTGGACGTGGCGGCCTCGAGGCCGAACTCCTGCACCTCGATCGCGGCGACGGCGGAGAACACCGTATTGTCGTCGCGCAGATCGCGCATTTCCGGATAGGACACGAAGGGGCCGCCGTGTTTGGGCTGAAGCGTCATGACGCGGTCGGCGCGAGGCAGGTCGAGAGAGCGGAGGATCAGTCCCTGGAGGACGCCGAAGACGATGACGTTGGCGGCGATCCCGAGCGCCAGGGTGAGGATGGCGGTGAGCGCGAAGCCGGGCGACCGGCGCAATTGGCGGACGGCGAAGCGGAGGTCCTGAAGCAGGTTGTTCATGGTCGGCCTCTCTGAGCGACTGCCGTGTTAGATGGCAATTCGGGAGCCAAAGTGGGGCTGGTTGTAACTTCATTAGAACATGGCGGGGGGGACGGCCCGGAGGCGTCTGGGCGGGGTCGGAGTGTTCGGTTTTGTGCGGTGGGTGTTCGGGAATGGACAGGTGGGGATCGGGGCCGCCGGGTTCGAACCGTTGCGCGGACCGAGCTAGAATCAAGTGGTCGGGCATGAGACTTGAGACACCGCAATCCGCCCTGACGGCCTCGGACGGGCGGTGGACCGGTGGGACCGCCATCGTCGCGATCCGTCGTCCTGACGTCATTGCCATCGGTATAGACAGCTTGTCGCAGGACATCCGGTCAGGCAAGGCTACCCGCGTACGCAAGATCTGCTATGCGAATGGCGTTGTGTTCGCGTCTGCTGGGGTTACTTCTATTGAGACGATACCCTTTGATATCCGTCGGCTCGCAGCCGGCTCCCTGAAGGGGAACAACCTAGCCGACAAGGTCGCATCCTTCGAGCAGGCGGCCCGCCAACCTATGAGGGCGGTTTTCGAGTACCTACGACAAACAAACACTCAACCGCCTCACGAGTCACTCGGTCCGGGCAAGCCAATACTCAGCATCGTCTTCGCGAGCCAAATGGCAGGGACGCTCGCGCCCTTTTCGAAGGATTACG
>DATNLV010000602.1:0-15106 GCA_035602665.1 Bryobacteraceae bacterium
CTCCACACCTGGCGCGAGGACTCCGGGTCACGCCCGAAGGCGGCCAGTCCGGAAGGGCAGTAAACCGGGGCGTAGGCGCCGAATCGCGGCCGCGGGTTGGCGTGAGTGATGCCGTGTGTGTCGAGGATCGTGTAATGGACGCCGCTTTCCCTGAGCGGCGCTTCCACCGCCGCGCAGTAGCCGCATTCCGGCAGCCAGAAGCCCCGCGGAGTGCGGCCGAAAGTCCGCTCGTAGTGCTCGGCTCCCACCCGAATCTGCGTTCGCACGGCAGCCGGATGCAGGGCGAGCAGGGGAAGGTAACCGTGAGTGGCGGCGCTGGCGATAACTTCCACTTTGCCGGTTTCCTGGAAACCCTTCAGCGCCCCAACTAAGTCGCATCCGTAGCGGTTGACGAATGCGTCGCGAACCCGCAGAAACAGCCGATGGTACATACGCGCCAGCATGTGGAACTCCGGCTGATCGCTGGTCCGCGCAAGCTCCATTTCCGCCGCCTCGATGGTGCGGTCGATCTTCCTCACATACCGCTCCTGCAACAGAGGATCGAGCAGCATGGAGGAGAGCGTAGGAGTCAGCGAGACAGTCAGGCGAAAATCGATCCCGTCCTGTAACAGGTTCTCCAGAACCAGAAACAAGGGAATGTAAGTCTCGGTAATCGCCTCGTACAGCCAATTCTCTTCGAGAGGATCCTCGTACTCCGGATGGCGCACGTACGGCAGGTGTGCGTGGAGGACGATAGCCAGATATCCCTGTTCCATTTCGCGGCTCAGCGGGCGGCTCTCCAGAGCTGCGCCGGACGTCCACGTCCGGCCTCCTTCGTCTGAGGCCGATGGACAGAGGCCGGCGTGGACGCCGGCCGCAGGACTGGAGTCCTGCCCCACCACAACTTACTTCGCGCGCCCGCGTGCCCCGACGATGACCGAAGAAACTCCCGGAACAAAACTCTTTTCGCTGATCTCGGTAAGATCGCCTTCGCCGTTCCCGGGCGTCGCTGAAGGGAGCGGTTCCTCGCGAAGCGCCGCCACCTCCGCGAGTTTTCTGGCTAGAACCACCCGTGAGTCCGCGCGCGCCGGCGTAGCGGCCGGGACCGGATCCAGGACCGGGATCCGATGCTCCGCTTGCGCCGTGGCCGCCGGAGCACCGTAGGCCGGCGCCAGAGCCGCCGGAGGTTCCGCTTCCTGGGCAACCGGAGCCGTGTAACTGTCAGGCGCGCCCTGCTCCACCAGCGCCGCGGCCTCATCCACTTTTACGTGCGGCCAGGCGGCCGGGGTCTCGATCAGGTTCGACCGAACCAACGCCACCAGTCGGCCGTCTTTCGCCCGCAGTCCGATGTCGGCGCAGTATCTTCTCTCCGGGCTCCACAGGCGCACGTACCACTTGCCGTCGTCCAGGCGGATCCTGACGTCGAAGCTGTTCCCGCAATTCACGCCATCGAAGTCGATGCCCGTCGTATCGTGGAACCGCAAGACGTGAGCGTCCAACTCGTCTTTCGCGAACAGCGCCTGCGCCGCCTCAATCCGATCCGGAGTCAGGTTCCAGTAGGCATACACAAGGTAAGGATCCACCGCCATCAGCACCAGGCGGTCGTCTTTGCCCAAGTCCGGGAGTTCGCCGGTCTCGAAAGCCAGCGGTTCGGCGGCGCCCCCCTCGGCATCCGTCATCCGTAGTCCCCTTCGCCGGCCGGCTTCGAAAACCGCTTACGAGCCTACGCGCCTGGCGTGTAGTTCTTCCACTCCAGCCTGCAGTCGGCGCACTTAAGCGCCCCGTAAACATTATAGTAGCTGGTGTACCCGCTGCTTGTGTCGGATTTCGCCAGCGTCAGCTCATCGTGCACGTGGGCGTGTTGGTGGCAAAGTCCCCGCCCGCAGGCCGCGCAAGCCCCTCGTGCCTCATCGTCACAAAACCAACACTTCATACCGTCCTCCCTGTTACTCCGATCGAATCTCATCCAGAATGCGGCGAGCGGCGCTGGTCTGCTCGTGTAACTTCGGAATCCATGCGTCGCCCCAGAACAGGTAGCAACTCGTCTCCGCCTTGAGGATCGTATCCTTCGCCTGTTCCAACTTCCGCGCCAGAGTTTCCGATTGGCCGTTCCTGACGGCTCCGGCGACCTCGCCATAGAGCCGCCTCAGCGTCCAGACCTCTTCGAGCGCCTGGCGCTGCGAGGACGAGCCCGCCCACTGCGAGAAGTCGTAGCCGGAAGTCGTCCCCACGTTCCAGGCGCCGGTGCGGACATCCACCACGTCCCGAGGCGGATTGGAGGCCGCGAACTCCTCGACGAAACCCGGACGAATCGGCATCTGACCGGCCCGTACCCGCTCCATGTAAGGAGCAAAGAAATAGCCCCAGAAACCGCCCTCCTCGTGGATCTGCCGGAACCAACCTCCGTTCTCCCCGTCGGTCCAGGTGGTCACCAGGCAGGGCCGCGACGCGCTCCCTGTCTTGCGTACCACTTCGCTCGCGAACCAATCCGGATTGAGCCCGCTCTCCTGCGCGTTGCTCAAGTCGCGGTCTCGCGGGATCACCGTGATCGCCGCTCCACGGTACTCGGCTCGATGAAGCCGGTATAGCGCCTCCACGCCCGAGCGGTTCTCGGCGGGCTTGACGTGGACGCTGTCGACCACCACGTAGCGGTAACCGTTTTCGGCCAGCGCCGGGATCATCTCCATTGTGAAGGCCATCTCAGGCGGCCAGAAAATCCGCGGCTCGCGTCCGAACACCTCCGCGATCTTACTCTTGCCGCGTGCGATCTGCTCTCCCCAGTCCTCCATCGGAATCAACGGGAAAACCGGATGATAGTAACCCATTCCCGCCAGCTCGATGTTAGGCGCGTTGCGGTAGCCATCGAGCATCTTAGGGATATCGGCGATTCCGGAATAGCGCGAAACGATCTCCGGGTCCTGAAGCTGTTCGAGCAGGATCCCGGAAAAACCTACGCAGAACCGCGCGACATCCCGATACCGCTCGGCATATCGGAGCGGCCGCTCGTAGCACAGCATGATCTGCCGCGCCTCCCACTCATTGGACCGGATGACCAGGTCCAGGTTGCCGGGCGGCTGGTGCATGTGTAGACCGAGAAGATGGGTTACACTCATCGCTCTTCCTGTTACTCTGTGTTTGCTCCCAGGCGTGGGGTGCCCTTGACTAGATTCTATCAAGCCGGAGGGCGGGCTTGAGCCCGCGCTGGGATTCAGCCCCGCTGCATAGATGACGCTATCCTGTGAAAAGCCTATGCGAGTGAAAATCGCGCGCCTTTCCCCTCACGCCTTTCTGCCCGAGTACGCCCACGGTCACCCGGAGGACTCCGGCCTCGACCTGCGCGCCGCCGACGACGCGGTGCTGATCCCGGGTGAGCCCGCGGCCGTGGGCACTGGCCTCGCCATCGAGTTACCGCCGGGCTTCGAGGCCCAGATCCGGCCGCGTAGCGGGCTGGCGCTGAAACATGCCATCACGCTGCCCAACAGCCCCGGCACCATCGATCCCGGTTACCGCGGCGAGATCCGGGTGATTCTGCTGAACCTCGGCCGCGAACCTTACCGGATCGTGCGTGGAGATCGCATCGCGCAGTTGGTGGTGGCGCGGTACGAGCAGGTCGAATGGGACGAATCCGAGTTAAGCGACACGAATCGCGGCGGCGGCGGGTTTGGATCCTCCGGGCGATAGGGAGGGCGCTCCGCTATCTTGCGGGCGAATCTGGGGACAACGCGGGTCGGTACGGTCCCAGCGCCAGTACGCTAGTAGGGACCGGTACCGTCCCGTACGTCCAAACGCGCGGTACCGAACGCCCACCAGGTCTGAGTCGAAGGTTACCTTAGTCTGAGAATCTCGCTCAGCAGATCCTTTCGATCGCCTCGAAATAGAAACCCGGCCGCTGGGTCATTTCGCGCTTGCCCCGTATCTGCAATCCCCTCTGCCAGTTACGCGAGAAACGCCGGAAGCGCGGACTATGCCGAAGCGACCTCCCTCATGTTGCGCCATCAGGGGAGGGGGTTGCTTTGTAATTCTACGGATTAAGTGTCTAATTGATGTCGGTGGAGGACGTCATGCCGAACGCTCATACAATTTCAGCGGATATCCGCGCGATCCAAATCAGGACCGCGATCGATGAAATCCGGAACGATCGGGCGAGCGGAGCTGCGAAGCAGACCGTGCGCGCGGCCAGGTTGCTGGTCGAGTGTTTCCGCCATACGCCGGAGGAGCTGCCCGAGATCGCTCGCGCCCTGACGGCCGCCCAGCCCGCCACCGGCTCAATCTACAATCTCGCCGCGATGGCGCTGCACTCGCCGGACGTTCCCGCGGTCTGTAACGAGTTCCTGGACTCCATGGAGCGGAACGCCGCGCGCGTAGCGGAGAAAGCGGCGGCTCTGGTTTCCGACGGCGACACCGTGATGACACACTCCTTCAGCTCCACCATTCTCACCGCGCTCCGTGAGGTCTCGGCGGGCGGGAAGCGGCTCTCGGTGATTTGCCCGGAATCCCGCCCCATTTGTGAAGGCATCGCCATGGCTGCCAGCCTGGGGATGTCGGGGATTCCAGTTTCTCTGATCGCGGATGCGGCCATTCATCACGTCCTTCCGGAAGCGCAGATCGTACTGGTGGGCGCCGACTCCGCCTCGGCGCGCGGCATCTTCAACAAGACCGGAACCTCGCTGCTGGCGCTGGCCGCCCGCGAGCTGGGCGTGAGGGTCTACGCACTCTGCTCGTCCGACAAATTCCTCCCGCGGTCCTATAAACCGCCGGAGGAAACGCTGAAGGATCCGCGCGAACTGCTGGAGCGCGAACTGCCGCACGTCACCGTCGCCAACTATCACTTCGACCTCACGCCGCTGGATTATTTCACCGGCATAGTGACCGAAGATGCGATTCTCACGCCGGTCGACCTAAGGAAGAGGTTCGCGAGGGTGCAAATGCCCGCCGAACCGGCCCTGGCGCTCCCGGTAGACATTCGGGACACCGCCCGCGCCGCGCTGCAGTAGCAGAGGCCACGACGAACCATGGACAGATCTGACATCGTGATCGTCTTGGCCGAAGACGACTCCGGCCACCGGCGGCTGATCGAGAAGAACCTTCGCGCCATAATCACCAATCCATTAGTCCGATTCAGCAATGGCAAGGACGCGCTGGATTACCTTCGCTCGGAAGAACAGGCCTCGCAGCAGCATTTGCTCCTGCTCGATCTCAACATGCCCGTGATGGACGGCTACCAGGTGCTGCGGCGCCTGAAGGCGGATCCCAGAACCGCGCTCATCCCCGTCATCGTCTTGACCACCGCGGACAATCCGGAGGAGATACAACGCTGTTACGACTTGGGCTGCAATGCCTGTGTCGTCAAATCGGCCGACCAGGGGCAGTTCACGGAAACGATGCGGCGCCTGGGACTGTTTCTGACGATCGCCAGGATGCCCCGCGAGCGCACCGCTTCCCGAGCCGTCTCCGGGGTGCCGTGTCGTATCGGGCTAACCGTTTCGAAGCCCGCCGCTTGGTCGCCTTTCTGAGCCGCGACCGCCAGGGAGCGGACTACCTGCCCGCGGCGGGCCCGGTGGAATCGCGAAGAATGAACTCGGGATCGATGACGATCTCCTGATCCAGCACGGTTTGCCGGTCCTTGGGGATCAGGCAATTGCAGATGATATGCCCGATCCGTTCTCGCGGGATATGCACCGTGGTCAGGGGCGGGGAACAGAACTCCGACAGGCTGATGTTGTCGAAGCCGGTCACCGACATGTCCTGAGGCACCCGAATGCCGCGCTCGCGCAATTCCCGCAGGGCGCCCACGGCCGTCACGTCGTTGACACAGATGAGCGCGGTGGGGCCGAATCCCGAGGCCAGCAAGGCACGCGCCGCCCGCCGGCCACCCTCCAGCGTATCCGCATCGGCCGCCGACCGGACCTCGAGCGAAGGATGCCGCGAGACGGCGTCCAGTACCGTCTTCAGGCGTTCGTTGATCGGGCCCAGCATGGCGTGGTGGCCGATGAAGCCCAGCTTGAGGTGCCCCAGGCTGTACAGATAATCCACCACCTTCTCGATCCCGCGCCGGTAATTGACGCGCACGTTGGTGATGTTGCGGCGGGGCGCGCCGACGTCGTAGAACACCACCGGAATCCGGCTGCGCTGCAGTTCGTCGATCAGCGCCGGATCCATCTCGGAGACCACCACCGCCAGCCCCGCCACGCGCCGGCCGATCATCAGGCGAATGCTGGAGACGAGCCGCTCGGAATGGTAGTCCGTGTTCGCCACCACCACCTCGAAGCCGCCGGCGTGCGCGTCGGCCTCCACCGTTTTGTAGATGTCCAGGAAGAAGGGGTTCTCCAGGTTGGAGACGATCATCCCGATGCTGCGGCTCCGGCCTTCGGCCAGGCTCCGCGCGTGCAGGTTGGGGTGGTAATTCAACTCCGCGATGGCTTTCAGGACCCGCGCGCGCGTGGTGCTCTTGACCGCGCCCTTATCGTTCAGCACCCTCGATACGGTTGCTGTCGAGACCTTGGCGCGCCGGGCGACGTTTTCCAGGCTCATTTCGACTCCAGTGGGACATGATACCGCGTATATGCACCACCGAACCGCGACCGTGAGGGAGCGGACTCCATCAGGCTAACGTGGCCTTGATCTGGGTGAACGAGTGCGCCGGGAAGCGGTAGACCGCCTTGCTCCCGCGGAGGCTCTCCGTACTCTTCACCGTCTTCACGTTCTCGGAGCCGAAGCCGTTGGTGGTCTTGAGAGCGGGACCGTTCACAGTAGCGATATCGAGCGCGCCCCCGAAGCGCGCATCCTGCGGCTCGATCTCCGCCTCGATGTCCCGGTCCGGATGCCGGTTCACGACATTCAGCATCACCGCGCCGCCGTCGAGCGACGCCGAAACGTCGAGGTACGGCACCTTCTCGAAGCGCTTGGTCGCGTAAGATGGCGAATCGACGAAAACCTCCAGCGCTGTGCCTTTCACATTGACCGAAAACAGCTGGAGCGGGAAGTAAATGGTCTGCAGGAACAGTTCCTTCTCGTTGGTGAAGATGGGTGCGATCACGTTCACCAGTTGCGCCATGTTAGCGATCTTGACGACGTGCGCGTGGTTGACGAACGTGTTCAGTATGGTGGCGATCACCAGCGCGTCCTGCAGTTCGTAGATTTCCTCCAGGATGCGCCGCCCCGCCTCTTTGCCTTGGCCCCGGGTCCGGTACCAGACGTTGTATTCGTCGAAAGAAATGTAGATGGGCCGCTTCGATTGCGGCGCCACCACGCTGCGAATGATTCCCTCGGTGGTGCGTATGCGGTCCTGCAAATCAAGGGCGCTGGCGGCGAAACTCAGATAGTCGTTCTCGCGATCGCCGACGTAGCTGTGCAGCGAGAGGTAATCCGTGTGGTCCTTCAGATACGTCAGGACCGTGCGGTTCCACTCGGTCCAGCCTTCGCGCGTGGCGAAGTTGGAAGAGCCCGCCGCGATGAGCTTCACCGTGGGGTCGGTCCACTTCATCAGCTTCGCGCCTTCGAGCGCGAACTTGCCGTAGTCCTCGGCCGAGCGGTGCCCCATCTGCCAGGGCCCGTCCATCTCGTTGCCCAGGCCCCAGTACTTCACGTTCCAGGGCTTGTCGCGGCCGTTCTTGCGCCGCAGGTCGGTCATGGCCGTGCCGTCGGCGAGGTTGCAGTATTCCACCCACTGCTGTGCTTCCTCCCATGTGCCGGTCCCGAAGTTGGCGCAGACGTAGGGCTCGATGCCCAGCATCTCGGTGTAGTTCAGAAAGTCGTGCGTGCCGAAGCGATTGTCCTCGACGGTCTGCCACGCCATTTCGAGCCGCTTGGGGCGCTGGTCACGTGGGCCGATGCCGTCCATCCAGTGGTAGTTGGATGAGAAGTTGCCGCCGGGCCAGCGCAGCAGCGTGACGTGCAGGTTGCGGACCGCTTCGATCACGTCGCGCCGGTAGCCGTTCGAGTCGGAAAGCGGCGAGCCCTCGTCGAAGATTCCGCCTTCGATGCAACGGCCCAGGTGTTCCGCGAAGTTGCCGTAGATCTTCGGATCGATGGGCCCGATGACGCGCTCCGGATCGATGCGTATGCGCGCCGTGAGCGAATTCGTCTGGCCTCGAAGCAGCAAAGGGGCGGCCGCCAGCGCGGCCGAAAACTTACGCCTGGAGATCATAGGATCGCTCCTTACTTCTGGCCGTAGTAGGCGCCGGGGCCATGCTTGCGGTGGAAGTGCTTGTCGAGCACGTACTGATCCAGCCGGAGCGCGGCGGAGTCCAGCACGAACGTGCGCCAGGACAGCTCGGCGACTTCTTCAAGGATGACCGCCGTGTGCGCGGCCGCCTGCGGCGTCGGGCCCCAGGCGAACGGGGCGTGGCCGGCTACCAGAACGCCGGGGACGGCCAGCGGGTCCAGGCCCTCGAAGCGGCGCACAATCGCGTGGCCGGTGTTCTCTTCGTACGCGTCGCGCACCTCGTGTTCGGTGAGCCGCTGCGTCACCGGGACCGGGCCGAAGAACGAGTCGGCGTGCGTCGTGCCGAAGCAGGGAATTTCGAGCCCCGCCTGGGCCCAGGCCGTGGCCGCCCGCGAGTGCGTGTGTACCACGCCGCCGATCGCTGGAAAAGCCCGGTACAGAACAAGGTGCGTCGGCAGATCGGACGACGGGCGCAGAGTCCCCTCTACCGGTTTGCCATCCAGGTCGAAGATCACCAGGTCGGAGGCCTTAAGCGTGGCATAGGGCACGCCGCTGGGCTTGATGACCACCAGGCCACGCGCGCGATCGATGCCGCTGGCGTTGCCGAAGGTGTAAAGCACCAGGCCGTGCCGCACCACTTCGAGGTTGGCCTCGAGAACCTCCTCACGCAACGACTCGAGCATCAGGCCTCCTTGCGCGCCTCCGCCGCCACATCGCGCAGCACCGGCAGCACCTCGCCCACCGAAATTGGCCCGGAAGACTTGCTGCCGAAGCCGAAGTAGAGGCGCTTGTACAACGAGTGTAGCTTGTCGTACGTGCGGGCCGCGGCCGGATCCGGCTCGACTGTTCGGTATTCGGGGCACAGCGCCTTCTGCGCTTCCTCGATGGTCTTGAAGGTGCCGGCGGCGAGAAACGCGAAGATCGCCGAGCCAAGGCTCGTGACTTCCGTCTTCGGGACCAGCACCGGCTTATTGAGCACGTTCGCGTAGACCCGGTTGAGTACCTCGTTCTTCTGCGGAATGCCGCCTCCGTTGATGACGCGGTGGATCGGCGTACCGTGTTCTTCCATCCGCTCCAGGATGATGCGCGTATGGAAGGCCGTGCCTTCGATGGCCGCGAACAGCTCGTCCTGCGCGCTGCTGGTGAGGTTCCAGCCCAGCGTGACGCCGCCAAGCTCCGGATTGACCAGCACCGTGCGGTCGCCGTTATCCCAGGTCAGCCGCAGCAGGCCGGTCTGGCCCGCGCGGAATTGGTCGAGCCCCTCGGAGAGCGCGGCCACGTTGGTCCCGGCGCGTCGCGCGATGGCTTCGAAAATATCGCCGGTGGCGGAGAGCCCGGCTTCGACGCCCGTCTTCCCCGGGTGTATCGAGCCCGGAACCACGCCGCACACGCCGGGGATCAGCGCAGTCTTATCGGCGATGGCCATGATGCAGGTCGAGGTGCCCACCACGTTGACCACATCGCCGATGCGACAGCCTGCGCCGATGGCATCCCAATGTGCGTCGAAGGCGCCGACGGGTATGGGGATGCCAGGGCGCAGGCTGAGCTTTGCGGCCCACTCGGGCGAGAGGTGGCCGGCAATGACGTCGGAGGTAGCATAGTGCCCCTTCAACTTGCCGGCCACGCCCTTCAGGAGCGGGTCCACTTCCACCAGGAACTCTTCGGGGAATCCGCCCAGCGAAGCGTTCCACATCCACTTGTGGCCCATGGCGCAGACGCTGCGCGGCACCTCATCGGGGTTCGTGATCCCGCACAGAGTCGCGGCCGCCATGTCGCAGTGCTCGAGCGCGCCCGCCATCTTCCCGCGCTTATCGGGGTTGTTGCGGAGCCAGTGCAGCAGCTTCGAGAATCCCCATTCGGAGGAGTAGGTGCCGCCGCACCAGTCGATGTTGGCGAGGCCCAGGCGGTGCGCGGTCTCGGTGATGAGCGCGGCCTCGCGGAAGCCGCGGTGATCGCACCACAGGTAGTAGTCGTCGAGCGGCTGCATGGCGGCATCGACGGGAATCACGCTCGACCCGGTGGTGTCGAGCGCGATGGCTTCGACATCTTTCCCTTGGACTCCGGCCGCTGCCAGCGCCATCTTGGTGGCCGACGCCAGGGCGTTCATCTGGTCCGTGTGGCTCTGCGTGGCGTAGTCGGGATCCTCCCTGCGCCGGTGGAGCGGATACTCGCCCACTCCCGAACCCAGCCGGCCCTTCACGCTGTCCACGATCGAAACGCGCACGCTCAGCGTGCCGAAGTCCACCCCCGCCACGATGGCCATAAATAGCTCCCCCGAGGTCCGAAAATGTGTAAGCGCTTGCGGCAACGATGGTAGACCAGGGCAGATGGGCTTGTCAAGCTTGCTCCGCGTCGCCGCTGGAAGTGCTTACATACCTCGCCACCAGCACCGAACCGCGCGCGTAAGCAAGCGGACGAAACGGTTCGCCGGGGGTCAGTTTCCGAGTTGCCGCCACCGCGGAGCCGTCGCCGCTTCTCATCGTGGAACCTTGAATCGGGTAGCATCGTCTGATAGCATATCGACGCCGGCTATGACGCTGGCCACGATCACCTCCCGTGCCGGGAATCAGTTTGTCGGCAGGGAAAATCCATGCGCACACAACTCGGCGCGACAAAGGAATGAGCCGCTGGAAGAACCACCTCGTTGCGTTCACTACGGCTCTCTCGAGCCTCTCCTTTGGGATCTTTCTCGCAACCGGCTATACCGCGCTTTACTGGGCGTGGCTGCGCGCCGATCTGCAGACGGCTATGCCTTTTCTGCCGTGGGCCAGGAATTTTGGAATGCTGGCCATGGCCTGCGCCGCCGTGGCTTTCGGCATTCTGTTCTCGTCAAAGATCTTCCCCCTTCCGCCGCAAACCCGCCTTTCGCTTTCACTGCTTGCCACGGCCACGATCGGCTTCTTTTCCGAGTTCAGAAACGAAGGCAAGTTCCATTTCAAAACGCTGGTCCACTTTTTCGGGCCCGGGACCTGGATCCACGACCGATTGAATCAAGTCGTCTCCGGACTTGGTGATTCCCTGTACCGGATCGAGTATTCGCATTGGAACGATTTCCTCATGGGCCCGGCAATCGTCAGCGTACTGTTTCCCCTTGTTTTCCTCAGACTCTACGGGGCTGTCCGGAACCCGGCTCCAATCAGCCTCCGCGCATCGACTCCAGACACTTCGACGGACCAGGACCAGGCTCTGCGGTTCGCGCGGACTCTTATGAACGTCGGACTCTTCTGGTTTTTCATCACTGCCTGGGCGGAAAAGGCGGGTTACATCAGTAACCCTCATTCGAACGATGAAATCGATCTGCCTTTTGAGTTCGCCGGCACAATGCTCGGTTTCTGGATGGTGCGCGCCCTGACCAAGCCGTTCGACAAGCCGTCCGAGAGATTCCGTTCCACTCTCCTGATCGATTTTCTGTCGTCGGGACTGATGGGTCTTTTGTACACGCTGATAGTGGGCTCGCTGACAGAGGGCGTGGCCAGTGCCGTTGCCCATGCCTTATATCCGGTCGTTCCAGGCTCGCTGGACATCCACGAATACACGCCGTTTCAACAGCACATGCGCCCATTCGAGCTTCTATTGCTTGCGGGAGGGATGTGGTGGGGCCTCAACCGATCTTCCAGACGCGAGGAAATCACGCGGCTCAGCGGTATTGATGAAGCACCGGAAGCCGATTCCAGATGGGATGTCCTGATGACACTGGCTAAGGTCCTGGGAGCGACGACCGGCTATCTGCTGATTGTTGTGACGATGCTGTCATGGCTGGAGCCGCAGGGACTGGGCTGGACGCTGGCGACGGCGGGCGCGGGACTGTTGGTCGGAACGGCGGCATTCCTGCTTGCCAGGCACGCTGGCCGGCAAAGCTTCACGACGGTTCTCGGCGGGAACGACGATACGTCCAGGACTTGATGCTCTCACCCCGCCCATATAGATCAGAGCGCCAGAAGGGGTCCCGTGGCGCGCGCTTTGAATGCTGCCGCGAGCTTCACCCCCACAGATGAAGCTCGCCGCAGCCTGCTGCGCGCGCCACGCGGAGCTTGGAGCCGGCCCCTCCCGCTGGGCCGTCGCTCTGGAAGTGCTTAGATGGAGACCGGTCTGGGGATCGAACCCAACGCGCCACGCGGGATTTCAGCACGCTGCGGGTTTGCGGCCCGCGGGAGGCTCCAGCCTCCTGGACCGGCCTCATGGGTGCTCCTCACACAATCCCTTCGAACAGGGGAGAGGTCAGGTAGCGCTCGCCGGAATCGGGCAGGATGGTGACGATCGTTTTCCCCGCGAACTCGGGCGCATGAGCCAGGCGGATCGCCACGGCCGCCGCGGCGCCGCTCGAGATGCCGCTCAGGATGCCCTCTTCCCGCGCCAGCCGGCGGGCCGTCTCGATGGCCTCCTCGCTCGAGACCTTCTCCACCCGGTCCACAACCGAGAGGTCGAGCGTCTGGGGAATGATGCCCGCGCCGATGCCCTGGATCTTGTGCGGCCCCGGCTTCAGCGGCTCGCCGTTCAGATGCTGCGTAATCACGGGGCTGCTTTCGGGCTCCACGGCCACCGAGAGGATTGCCTTGCCCCTGGTCCACTTGATGTAGCGCGAGACGCCGCTGATAGTGCCGCCGGTGCCCACGCCGCTCACCAGGATGTCGATCGCGCCGCCGGTGTCGTCCCAGATCTCCGGCCCGGTCGTCCTGAAATGGATCGCGGGATTGGCCGGGTTCTTGAACTGCTGCAGCAGCAGGTAGCGCTGGGGATCCGAAGCGGCGATCTCTTCCGCCTTCGCGATGGCGCCCTTCATCCCCAGCGGGCCTTCGGTGAGGATCAGGTTGGCGCCGAAGGCCTTCAGCACTTTGCGGCGCTCGAGCGACATGGTCTCGGGCATGGTCAGCGTGAGCGGGTATCCCCGCGAGGCCGCCACGAACGCGAGCGCGATGCCAGTGTTGCCGCTGGTGGGCTCGATCAGCTCGACGCCGGGCTTGAGCAGGCCGCGTTCCTCGGCATCCCAGATCATCGCCGCGCCGATCCGGCACTTGACCGAATAAGACGGATTGCGGCCCTCGATCTTGGCCAGAACCGTGGCTGGTGCGCCATTGGCGATGCGGTTCAGCCTGACCAGCGGGGTCCGGCCGATGCTCAGGGAATTATCGGCAAACTGATTGCGGGCGTCGGCTACGGCGACGCCGCTGGACTCTTGATGTGCCATTGTGGATTCTCCTTCCTGTGCGATCTCTAGAAACCATACGAGACGCCGAGCGCGAACTGGTGCCGAACGTTCAAATCGACGCCGGGCAGGATCTTTCCCGCCGCCTGCAGCACGCCGAAGTCGACGTTGAACTTGGATTCTCCGAATGGGACGATGCGCGCCGCATAGGTGATGGTGGTGGGCACGTCCGCCCCCGGCAGGTTGCGGACCTCGCGCGGCTGCTGCGCGAACTCGGATCCAAAGATCAGCGTGCTCTTCGCGGGCCCCTTTACGACAAACGCCGCGGCGCCGAAGGCCCGGCCCCTGTAGGCCGGCGCGTTGCCGGCGAGGCCGAAAACCGAGGCGTTCGTCACCTTGTAGCCGAAGTTGAGGACCAGCGGCACCTTCTTGGTCTGGGTTACCGTCTTGGTGGCGACGACATAGAAATCGGCGTTGTTGAAGTTGCGGCCGGCGAGCCATCCGCTTACGTTCGGATCTTGCGTGCGGGCCACGAAGCCGGCCGAGATGGCGGGCAGCCACTTCTGTCCCGCCGAGTTCTCTTTGACCACGTTTGCCTTCCCGTGGACGATATTGAATCCGCCCTTCCAGAGCGGGCTCAGGCCGGGCGCGTCCGCCGCCTGGTGAAAAGTGCGCGTGTAGCCGAATTCGGTCCTGCCAAACAGGCCGACAGTGGCGGAGGCGGTGTGAAAACTGCCCAGAACGTCGCCCGCATCCAGGTAGTGATAAGCGACGATCGGGTGGCCGATAGAGTCGTTGGGCGAGGCGGCCGTGTAGGCCAGCGGCGTGATGAAAACGCCGGTCTGTCCCTCCCAGTTCAGGCTCTGCGCCGATGCGGCGCCGGCCAAGAGTAAAGAGAGCGAGAGCAGAAAAGCCAGGCGCCGGTGGTTCGAGATGTGAGTGAGTGTCATGAGGTCTCCTTGTCGAATATACCTATTTTCCATAGAGTATACGGTGATCGCTGGTCTTGCAAGCGAAAACTTAGCAGGAGATTCAGTAGCTTGCCTTATCGGCCTGAAAACAAACCACAAATATACACTATCAAATCGATAGACATTATACAGATTGCAGGCGTGGCGTAGTCTCTCAGCCCGCCGTCTCGGCGCTTGGGGAGAGACCAGACTAGGCGCTGCGGATGTGCCGCCGCCACATCTCTGCGAACAGCCGGAACGCCTCCAGCCGACGCCGGCCCAGTGCCATGCGCACCACTGCCGCGGCAACCCAGACGAAGTACGCCGCCGTTACCCAGCGGTGTATATGCAGCGCGATGAATCCGGCCATCCCCGGCCCCGGCGGAACGGCAGAGAATCCGAACTGCACGCCCCACATGCCGAACAGCGCCGCCGCCTCCCACCACACCAGCTCCATGTTGACCAGGAAGACCATCCCGACGAGCGACTGCCCGATGGTCATCAGCAGCTCCAGCTCTTGCTGCCCATCCAGCGGGATCATCGAGAGCCGGCCCCGGCTGATCGAGTACACAATCGGCAGCATCGCCGCCAGCAGCGTCCACTGGTTGATGTTGCTCGACACCATGTTCATCAGCGCCATCGACGCGCGGTCCACCGTCCGCGCCCAGTAGAACGCCGAGACCTTCTCCGGGAACTCCGAAACCAGCGGCGCCACCCACTGCACGAAAACAAAACTCGGTACGCCGAGCATGGCCGAAATCGCCAGCAGGCTGCCCAGGAACGGCTCGGCCGAGAGATAAATCAGCACCCCGCCGCCCAGGAAGAAGGCGCTGATCAGGAAAATGCGCAGGCCCCGCGGCGACTGCGCCA
>DATNLV010000619.1:0-4025 GCA_035602665.1 Bryobacteraceae bacterium
CCAGCAACTCCAGGCTGGCATCGTTCACGATCTCGTACTCCGCGGTTGCCGGTGGCGCCGCCGCGGCCGCGCCGAGTGATTGCGCCTGAACAGATTGCTCTTGCGAAGACTGCGCCTGAAAAGGTTGGGCTTCCGCTCGTACAATGCCGCAATGCCCATGCGACATGTATTCGCACAGGCAAACGTCGCCCATGACGATGACGTCGCGTACCTCGCGCTTGATAGCGCGCGCCGCCTGCTGCACGATGCCATCCTCCGCCCACGCCCCGGTAGCCACTTCATCCTTCTTTTCCGGCAGCCCGAATAGAATGACCGATAACACTCCCAGAGAGCGCGTGGCCTGCACTTCCTTCACCGCCTCGTCGATCGAGAGATTGAAAACGCCGGGCATGGAACGGACTTCTTTGCGGATTCCGCTTCCCGGGCAAATGAACAGGGGATAGACCAGAGCCTCGGGAGTAAGGCGAGTTTCGCGGACCAGAGTACGCAGGGTTTCGGTGCGCCGCAAACGGCGCAAACGGTTAGCGGGGAACGCCATAACAGCCAATTCTAGCAGTTGCCGCTGGAACTGCGACCCCAGTCATCACCGCTCCCCGTGACCTGGATCACCATGACCTGGATTCACAGGGCTGCAGATGCCAATTTCCCGATGGAGCCCCGAGCGTCCCCGCCCGGCAATGGCAACGACGCTGCGGAAGGCGGCAGGACGGGCGAGACGCCCGTCGCTCCACTTAGGCGGCATTGTGCAATCCGCTTCCCGCGCTCAAAGTTTCGGCTTCCGCTTGCCGATGCTGCTTGTCGAAAGAAAATCTAACTCCTCTACTGCTTCAAGGCGATGGTGTCCTGCGCAATCTGGTCGAACGTGGTGACCACGCGGGCATTGGCTTCATAGCTGCGTTGCGCCACGATGAGGTTGGCGAACTCGGTGGCGATGTCGACGTTGGATTGTTCGAGGGCGCCATCAGTGATGCTGCCGAGCCCTCCGCTGGTCGGCGCTCCAACCGAAGGCTGACCGGAGGCCAGGGTTGGCGAATAGGTGTTATCCCCGTTGCGCGAGAGACCTTGCTCGTCGGCGAAGCTGGCGAGCGCGATCTGGCCGACGACTGCCGTTGTCCCGTTGCTGAAGGATCCGGTGATCGTGCCATCGGACCCGATACTGAAATTCTGCAGGGTGCCGCTGGCCGCGCCATTCTGTTGGATGGAAGTGGTGCTGCTGGCCGAGGCCGTTTGCGTAACCAGCCCGTCGCCGTTGGTGTCGAACAGATTCCAGGTGAACGTAAGAGGATTGGCGCCATCGGCGAAAACCGATCCCCCGCTGGCCGGCGGTATCGTGATCGCGGGGTTGGTGGCGGAGGCGGCGCCAGCGGTAGGAGTGACGCTTTGCAGGGTTCCATCGCCGTTGAAAACGAGTGTGCCGCTGGCCAGAGAAACCGGAGCGCTGGCGCCGGAGATATCGGCTCCAGGAAGAGTAACCGCGTAGGTCCAGGTGTTGACGACGGGGGGGGCGGCGGCAGCGGCGTTGACGCCGCCCGTAAGGTCACCAGTGCCGGAAGCGGTCAGCGTACTTCCGCCGGTGAGAGGGACACCGTTGCCGGCGGTGCCGGTCGCACTTGCCGTTAAAGTGATCAGGCTTCCAGGAGTTGTGTCCGCTGCGGCGGCAGAAGCATTGGCGGTAGTGAGGGTTCCATAGCCGGCCGCGCCACTCCCATTGGCATCGGCCGTGTTGCCATTGATGGCATTGACCAGATTGGCGAGGGCCGTGGTGGCACTCGCCCCGATGAGGACTTCATTGGCCGAGGTGCTGGCGTCGAGGGCGGTCTTGAAGGTGTAGGTTGTGCCGCCTACCGTTACCTGGTCGCCATCGCTCGGCGTGGTACCGCTGGAGGTCAGCGTGCCTGTTGCCGTCTGGACGGGCACGGCGGCCGCAGCGGCGACGTCGGCGTTGGTGTAGGTGAACGTGACTTGATGGGCAGCGCCCAGAGAATCGTAGATGGTGGCTTGCGTCGAATACTGTGTTCCCGGAGGAGCGGTAGCGTCGAGATTCGAGGTCAGGCTGACGTTAGTGGTCACGACCGCGGGGCTGGCGATTCCAGCACCGAGCGCGAGCGAACTGAGCCCGGCGGAAGTGCTGACCACGCCGTCGACGGCGGCGTATCCGAGGACGTGTTGGCCGTCGGAGGTTTCAAGCAAATTGTCGGTGCCGACTTCAAAATTGCCGGCGCGCGTGTAGGTCTCCACGCCGTTATGCTCGACCACGAAGAGGCCGTTGCCGTTAATGGAGACATCGGTGTCGATCCCGGTGGAAGTGACGTCGCCCTGGGTAAAGTCCGTGGGTTGGGAGCTGACCTGGACGCCCGCGCCCCGCTGAATGGGATCTCCCGCGCCGTCCGAGCCCAGGTTCTGGTAGAACAAATCGGCAAACTGGATCTGCTGATCCTTGTAACCGACCGTGTTGAGATTGGCCAAGTTGTTGGCGGTGGTGGCAAGAGCGGCGGAACTGGCGTCCAATCCGGAAAGAGGTACTGAAAAATCGGGCATACGGGCTCCTTAGTGAGAAATGGAATTCGGGCTGGTGCTGGGAATCGAATTGGCGTTGGCAGCCGCGCCGGAAGCGGGGCTCGAGCCGCCGCCAACGTCGGTCACCAGCGTCTGCATGAGTTCCTGAATCTGAGTCAGTTCGCCAAGCGAATCGAAAGTCGCGAGCTGAGTAACAAACTGGTTGGGATCGACCGGGTCAATCGGGCTCTGATTTTGGAGTTGCACCGACAGCAACTGCAGGAACGTGCTGGTCAAGTCCACACCGGGATCCGTCGATGAAGATGAGGACGAGGAAGTGGAAGCCGCCGCCGAGGGCGAGGCTGCGGAATACCTGGCGGTTGGCGTGGCGGCGTGCAGCATTTGCAATAGCGACATGGACATGGTTTACCCTCCTAAACATGGACGCTGAAGTGACTTCCCATTCCCATTCCCGATCCCAATTCCAAAGACCCGGCAGCCCGATCTGAAGGGACAAGGTCGACGCTTGCGGTCTCCGCCGAGCCGGCTGCTTCGGGCGCAGCAGCGACGCGCATCCTGCCAGATTGTGGCTGGTGCGGTTGCGAGAAATGCTGCCGCGGCTGGCCATTGGAAAATCCGGTCGCGGTCTGGACGCCGGAGCGTCCGTGATCGAAATTGACCCCTGTGAGGTTCAGGTGGCTGCTATTGAGTCCGGATTCCAGGCCCGGAACTTCGGAACTGAACCAGCGGGCGATGTCGCGGTCGGCGTGAACCGTGATCCCAATCTGGCTTTGCGCGACAACCGTGTGAATCTCAACCGCCCCGAAGGCGTCGGTGCGAACACCCACATGCATCTGGCCATTCATCTGCAAATCGGCGGCAGAACCCGGCGCGAGGGGCGTGGCCGGCGCGGTGGGGCCGGCAGCCGGCGCGGAGTCGAGCATCTGATGTGCCTGGGGCAGCACCGCGGCGGGTTCGGAACCGCCTGGCGGCGCGGGCGCAGAGGTTGGTGGTGCCGGAACAGCGAGCGCGGCTACGGCGTCTCTTTCAGCCACGATTACGACCGGAGCGTTGTGAGAGGAAGCCGCGGACGCCGGAGTCGCGGAGGCTGAAGTGCCAGAGGCTGGAGTTCCAGAGGTTGAAGTGCCGGACGCTGAAGTGCCGGACGCTGAACTGCCGGACTCTGGAGCGCCGGACGACGGGCCGCGCGGCGATGCGACACCCGCCGGAGCGGCACTCGTTTGGCTTGCGCCGGCCGATTTCCTGTCGGAGGCGGTTGTTTGCGTTGCCGCCGCTGAGGGCATTTGAGCTCCAACGTTTGCGGTCGCGCTGCCGGCGGCATCGTTAGTCTCGGCAGCCGAGAGGGCTGGCAGCGTGGCGGAATCAGGATTCGGTGAAGCGACGCGGCTTGTGTTAAAAAGCGAATCGAAGTTATTGGCAGAGTCACTTCCATAAGCACTGGCATAGTTAGTGACAAGGTTGTCGGCATCCTTATTCGCCGGGTTAGTGGCCTCGCGATCAGGTTCGGG
>DATNLV010000650.1:0-9581 GCA_035602665.1 Bryobacteraceae bacterium
TGGAAGCGCCCGCTGAAAATGAGGGAGTCGGAATCGGTGAATCCGCGGGTGTCGTCGTTCCTCTCAAGGATTTGCCGCACTAACTGGCGGATGGCTTCGCGTGGTTCGTCCATGGCATTTCTCGCTTTCAGAGTCCAAATAGCCGGCCTACGAAGACAAAGTGCTGGCGCAGGCCGTATGTTCTGTCGGTGTCGTCGAAGACGTGCAAGAAACAATAGAATGCCGCTACCGAGAGGGCGGGCACAAAGCGGCGGCGCAGCCAGGAGCGTGACGGGTCGTCTTTTCGCTTTCCACGCCATTGAGAGATCGAGATTCCGGCGCCGAGCACGAAACTGTAGAAGAGATAGGTCTGGAAGCCGGCTATGGCGCGCCACCAGCCCAGTTCCGCGATCAACGAGATGTCGCGCAAAAAGTGATAGACGGCGTTGCCTACGCAGGCGGCCATCATGGTGGCGGCGGCCATCCGCAGGCGGGGCCACTTCTTGAAATATCGGAGATAGGTGGGATAGAAAAACATGTCCACCAACAACTCCTTGAAGTAGAAGTAGTAGCGATTCCAGAACTCGGCCAGGGTGCGCGATTCGAGCGGGCGGTAGGTGTTGCGCAGCGCGCGAAACCCCGCCATGCGCACGCAGGCGATAATCTGATGTCCCCAGACGCTCATTTCTAACAGTCCCGCGAAGAAGGCGGCGACCAGGCTCAGACAGTTCCAAACCCAGGAGAAGGGATGGCCCGTGACACTGCGCTCGAAGGCCGCTTCGAACCGCGGAATGCCCAGCCTGGCATAGACAACGGACTGGAAACAGAAAAGCCCGCCCTTCAGAATCAGCGCCCACAGCAGCAGCTTCATCCCTTTGATTTGGGTGACGGCGAGTTCGTCGGCATTCTGCGCCTCGATTCGGCGCAGGTAGGCGCCTCCTTTGGCAAAGGGAGTGATGGAACCGGTGCCGGCCATCCAGGCGGGCCTCCAGCGTCCCGCCTGGAGCGCGACGGAATCGCGGTCGCGCGATTCGCGGTCGGTCAGCGTGTAGCAGAAGAACCACAGCATGCGGGCGATCGTCAGAACGACGATCCAGGCGGCGACACGCGTCCAACCGGCGAGCGGGGCCATCGATACCACGACGGCCAGAGAGCAGAAGGACAACACGGCGGCAATGACGGGGCGTCGCGCGACCAGGCCCCGCGGATAGCGAAAGGCCAGGGCCGCGAGGGCTGCCAGAAGTAAGAAGACGGCCGCGACGACCGGCGCCATGATGGCGGGATGCAGGTCGGGCAGGCGTTCCTGTGCGGCGACGCGATTGAGAAGCGGAATATCGAGCCAGTTTGGCCGGGCGAGCGCGATCGCGATGCCGCAAGCGCTGACCACGCGCCGGCGGTCCTCCGGGAAGGCGGTGGTGAGGGCGAGGAAGGCGCCGATCAACAACCATTCGCCGTTGAGCAGAGACAACAGGAGCGTGAACGCCGCCAGCATGGCCCACTGTCCGGCCGGCCGCTTTGAGAGCGCCACAAACACCGGAGACTTCTCCAGGCTCGGGATCAGCCTGAAGCTCACGCCGCCGCTCCCCCACCGCCGGGTGGCTCATCCAGGTACCGCGCCAGCGCGCGCCGGTCGATCTTACCGCTGGAGCCGAGGGGCAGCGTATCGAGTTCGATGATGCGCCGCGGAACCATATACGGCGGCACCAGGAGGCGTAGCGCATCGCGCAGCTCCTCACCTGTCCGCGTCGCCCCGGTGGTGAAACCCACGATGCTGCCGGCGATGCCGTCCTGGATGGGCCAGGCGATGGCAGCCACGTTTTGGGTTCCGGAGACCGTGCGCAGATGGGCCTCAACCTCCTCAAGTTCGACGCGGTTCCCGAGTATCTTGACCTGGTTGTCGATCCGGCCCAGATGGTGAAACGCCCCGGAGGCGTCCTGATAAGCCAGGTCTCCCGTGCGATACCATCGGCGCCCCTCCAAGGTCGGGAAACGAGCCGCGGTGAGTTCGGGATCGAGGTAGTATCCGCGCGCCAGCTGCCGGCCCGACACCACCAGTTCCCCTTCCTCATCCGGGCCCAGGAAACGGAGATTCGCGTCCACGATGCCGGCCTGAATGCCCGGGAACGGCTTGCCAATCGCGAGTGAACCGCGGTTCCTGGTGACATTGGGAGGATCGTCGAGGCGCTGCGCGATGCAGTCCACCGTGACTTCCGTCGGACCGTAGAAGTTCTCGACGACGCTGTTGGGCGCGGCGCGCTGCCAGGCCTGGGCCGTGGCGACGGGCAACGCTTCGCCCGCGAAAATGGAGCAGCGCAGCGTGGGAAACGCGCCGGGCTTCAGCATTTTCATGCGCTCCATAAAGCACGCGGTGGAGGGCACCGAGAACCAGATGGTCAGCTCATGCTCGCGGATGAACCGGGCGGGCGCCATGAGCAGAGAAGCCGGCACCACGTAGACTGCCGCGCCGGCCGCCCACGTCACGAACAAATCCAGCACGGAGTTGTCGAAGGTCAGCTCAGCCACCTGAGAGACTCGATCGGTGGGCTGAAACCGGCAGCGCTCCTGCACCACCGCGCGGAACGCGGCGACGCTTCCGGCTTCGATCATGACCCCTTTGGGCGTGCCCGTAGAGCCCGAGGTGAAAATGATGTACGCGAGGGCGTCTTCCGCCAGGGCAACGGGCCGGTCGGGTCCATCGCCGGCCAGTTCCGCCAGGCTGTCGAAGCGGACTCCCGGAAACTCCAAGGCGTTTTGCGGCGGCTTCGCGCCGGGACCGAATAGAATCCGGCCGGGCGCGCACTCGAGCACACGGTTGGAGAGGAGATCGAGACCGGACTGATCGGCAACCAGCGCATCGAGACCGGTCATCTGCAGAATGCGAACCAAGCGATCTTCGGGCGTGTGTGGGTTTATGGGAACGTACGCCGCACCGGACCACAGCGTGCCCAGCACGCCTGCATACGCCTCCAGGCTTCGGGAGGCCAGGATTCCAACCTTCGCCAAGCCCGCGCGGGACGCCGGCCCGAGCCAAGCGGAAACGCGGCGGGCCAGGGTGGCGAGCTCTCGATAGGTCAGCCGGGCCTCGCCCACAAACAGCGCCACGCCCTCGGGGTTGCGGAGGGAGTTCTCATAAAAGGGCTGGGCCAGATTGAAGTCGCTCGTCATCCTTCGCCTTGTCGAGTCCCAGTATCATACCAACTGGCCGCGGCGCGCCACGATGGCGCCTGCCTCGATCATCGCCGCCGTGAAGCGAATACCGTGAATAGCGGAGTGCCTTTCATCGAGGGATCCTGCTCGGCGGTCACCTCAAACCGGTGCCTTGCCAGAAGGGCCTGGACCTCGCTGAGACCGCCGTTTTCATCGTGGACTTCGAGGACCGCCTGGCCGATCCGGTCCCAATGCTCCTCCCGGATTCCCGCCAGGACCTGTCTCTCGCTCCGCTCGGCGTCCACCTTCAGGAGATCGATCCGCTCCACGCGCTCTTCGTCGACGATTTCGGAGACGGTCCGCAATCGGCAGGGGAAGGTCTCTTTGCGGAACCTGAGCCGGGCGAGCAACTCGGCGTCCCGTGGCGAGACGCCGCTGTTGACCATGGAGGTCCTGGCGATGGCGCGATCGACTTCCACATCGGCATGGAAGCCCGACATGATGGAATTGGCCGGGTAGAAGGTGAATTCCGCGGTTCCGGGCGCGTCCGAGAGTCCACATTCAAAGACGCGCGCATCCACCCCATGGAGCTCGACGTTGGCCTTGAGGCACTCGCACACGGCGGGGCTGGGTTCTATCGCGAAGATGCGGACGCCGCGGCGCTCCCGATGAAAGAAGAGCGTGGCCAGCCCGATATGGGCGCCAACGTCGAAGACGCAGTCTCGGTCGCGCAATTCGATGCCGTGTTGCAGGTAGCAGCGCGCGCCGAAGACTTCGCCGTGCACGAAGCGCGTTTCATCGGGGTTCAAGGAGAAGACTTCGAGGCCATCGGGGAGGGTGACTCTTTTCATCATCGCGGTCCCGTTCAGTGTACACCCGGACCGGGCTTTTTGTGCTCATTGGCGGTTGCGCGAGGGCGGCTTTGTCGCTATTCTGTTTCCTGCTCTAACCGCCAGGTTGACCGTTTGAAAAGGAGACGAATCACTGTGCCATCCATCGCGGGGCGGACTGAGGCGGGGGCGGGCGATCGGTCCTTGCCGGGCATGCCAGTTCCGTTGGACTCATGGTGAATCGAGAGCGCCCGTCACGGCCGGCACGATTTCGGATCATCCCGCCTCTGGAGACCTATCCCTGGCTGGTTGAGTTCGTTCAGGAACCTGCGGGGAAAGCCAGCCTGCTGCTGGTCTTCGCACTGGCACTTCAGCGCGTTTCCACCATGTGGGCGCTTCTGACTCTGGTACTCGCCTTCATCGCATTTCTCCCGCAATACAGGCGCGTGGTTGTGACGGCCGGGACTCTGCTGGCGCTGGTGTCTTACAACGACTGGATCAAATGGCAGTTACTCACGGAGATCGCGGAGGGAGCCCAGGTTCGGGGTGCGATTTCGCCCGCCTTCAAGGCGACCAGCCTTTTTCTCTTCCTCGGCTTCTGTGCGCTCTCCTGGCACTTGATCATGCGCTACAAGAACTCTGTGGTGGCGCGACAGCCCGTTCGTTTCCTGCTGCTGCTCTACGCCGTGGCGTTTCTTTCGGCCTGCGCCGCCACGCCGGGACGAGTACGGCTCTGGCTGTGGTGCTTCACGATTCTACTGGGAGGGTATTTCTGGGCGTTGTGTTATAGCCTCACCGATCGGAATGCCAAAGGCCGAGATGGCTTCTTGCTTCAATTGGGCTCATATCATCCGTTCTGGCTCGGAGCCGTGCCTACGGTGACGCCGCTCGCGAAGGGCTCCCTTTATCTCCGAAACATTGAGGCGAAGTCGGCCACGGAGTTCGCCATCACGCAGTTGAAGGGTCTGAAACTGTTGTTGTGGAGTTTGATCCTGGCGGCGGTTCTGGATGTCTTTGGTTACGTGGTGTACGGACAACAGGGGCTCCTCAGCGGGCCGCTTCACATCACTGTCCACTTCTCCCTGCCGCGCTTCGCCGACGCTCTCGCGAACTCCGCGGCCGGAGCGCGGTATCCCTGGTACATCTGCTGGGTTAGCGTTGTCGCCGATTTCGCAAGTACCGCCTTAGACTATTCGGTGATGGGCCACGTGGTTATCGCCTGCTGCCGCATGGCCGGTTTTCGCGCCGCCCGGAACACCTGCCGGCCGCTCGAGGCGCGCAACATTGCCGATTTCTGGAACCGTTACCTCTTTTACTTCAAGGAAATCATGGTGGATTTCTTCTTCTTCCCCACCTACATGCGCTACTTCAAGCGGCATCCAAGGTTGCGCATGCTGGCGGCCACCTTCGCCGCGGCCGGAGCAGGCAACATGATCTATCATCTTATGCGGTGGGTGGAACCAGCCGCGGAGGTTGGGCTGTGGCAGTACGCCGCCGGCTTTCAGTCCTACGCGTTTTACACGCTGCTTCTGAGCGCCGGCATCGGTTTCTCACAGTTACGGGAGATACACAAGGACAAGAACCGCCCAGAGACCTGGTTCCACGCCCGTGTGTTCGCACCGGGGTCCGTGCTGCTTTTCTACTGCGTGCTGCACATCTTCGACCACACACCGGTGGCGCACCCGCTGTCGGAGCGTTTTGGGTTCCTGATGAACATGTTCGGCTTGCGTGTTTGATGCGGTGCGGTGATGTAAACTACGGTTCTTGACTGGTGCTACCCTCGGTGATGCATGTCTGAGCCGGAAGCGTCGTTGCCCGAGCCAGGGAATCTGAACCTGGCGTGGCCGTTGTTCCGCCACTCGGTGGAGTGTGGGGAGAACGCCGCCCTCGTGCTGGACGAAAAAGTCTTCTCATACTCCGAACTGGCATCCCTGGCGGCTCGCGTCGCCGGTTGGATTGGGGCGAGCGCTCCCGCGGCCGCAGGCGAGACTCGGGTTGCGATCGTAGCCTCACGAAGCCTGGAAGCGTATGCGGGAATTCTGGGCGCGTGCTGGGCCGGAGCCGCGTACGTTCCCATCAACCCGAAGCTCCCTGCCCACACGCTTCGCCAGATCCTAGAGGTCGCGCAGCCGCGCGCCATCATCGTGGATGCGGCGGGGTGGAGGCGCCTGGAGGAGTCGGGAGCGATCGGCGAGGTTCCCGTTCTACCGCCCGGAAGCCTGGAGGGGGCGCCGGTTCTGGACGGGATCTCCGCCCTGGAGCAGCCAGTGGCGTTTGCAGGCGACCGGGTGGCCTACGTGATTTTCACCTCCGGAACCACGGGGGCACCCAAGGGAGTGATCATCCGGGCGGACAGCGTCCGGCATTTTCTGGACTACCTGGGGTCGCTCTACGAATTGGATTGCCGGGACCGCTTCTCGAATTTTTCGGAGATTTCCTTCGACTTTTCGGTGCTGGATCTCTGGCTGGCATGGGACTCAGGCGCATCCCTTCACGTGGTTCCGGAAGCGCAATTGCTGGCCCCGGCCAAGTTCATCCGGGAGCACCAGCTCACGTTCTGGGCGTCGGTCCCATCCGCCATTGGCTTCATGGACAGGCTGAAGCAGCTGAAGGAGGGGGTCTTCCCGTGGTTGCGCGTCTCCTATTTTTGCGGCGAGGCGCTTCCGCTGGCCTCCGCCGTGGCGTGGCAACTCGCGGCGCCGAACAGCGTCGTCGACAATCATTATGGCCCCACGGAATCCACGGTGGCCTGTAGCGTAGAGCGGCTCTCGAACCCGCCGCGGACCACTCCTGGCCGGGACATCATACCGATCGGCCGTGCCTATCCGGGTATGCGGCTGGCCATCGTGGACGAGGCGGGTCGGTTTCTGCCTGCTGGAGAATCGGGAGAGCTGGCCCTTTCGGGGCCGCAGATCGCGGCAGGGTATCTGGGCGCCCCCGAACTGACTCAGGCCCGGTTTCCACAACTGGAGCACCCGGAATTCGGATTGTCCAGGTGGTATCTGACGGGAGACCTAGCTCTCCAGGATTCGCAAGGCACGTTCCACCATCTGGGGCGGGTCGACTATCAGGTTAAGATTCTGGGCCACCGCATCGAACTCGAGGAGGTGGACGGCCATCTGCGCGAGGTCTGCGGGTGTGGTTCGGCGGCGGCCGTGGCCTGGCCGATGCATCACGGTACGGCCGATGGAATCGTCGCGTTCGTTGCCGGATCGTCCCTGGGGCCGGGCGAAATCATGACCCGCTTGAAGGCCCGCCTGGCTCCTTATGCCATGCCCCGCGAGATCATCTCCCTGCCTTCCCTGCCCCTGACCCAGAATGGCAAGACGGACCGAAAGGCGCTGCTGAGCATACTGGATGAAAGAGCGCATGCAATCGGAAGCTAAAGGGTGAGCCATGGAAGCTAAAGAGAAGATTCGCGCCCGGATCCAAGATATCCTGAGCAGGCGAGGAGACGACCAGCCGTTTGGCGAACAGGACTCCCTGATCTTTTCCGGGCGAATCGATTCTCTGAACGTGCTGGAGATCGTGACATTCCTGGAGGAGGAATTCCACCTCGATATTTCCGAAGTGGATTTCGACCAGACTCAGTTCGACTCGCTCGAGAGCATCGCGGCGTTGGTATAGCCACCAGACGAGGTCAGTCGTGCACAGTCCCAGTTCGCGAGTCGCCATTGTCGGGCATATCGTTCCTGTCGCGGACACCGTAATGCCCACCCCCATGGAGCGATGGGGATACCTCTTCAACCGGGTGAGCCTTGAGGACGGATCCATGATGGATCACCTGGCGTTTCTCAAGCGCCAGCTCGGGCTGGAGCAAGGCCAGGACTTCTCCATCTGGGATATGTACCAGGCCGGGCCGCTGGTGCTGAAATCGACGCTGGAAGCCGCGGGCATCGAAGTCCTGCTGGTCAACCATATCGACGCGAACAACGAGGAACGGGCGATCCGGGCGATCCAGCAGTTCGAGCCCACGCTGGTGGCTTTGGGCACCACGTTCATTCTTTCGCCTTCCCAACTCAACGCCGTGGCCCAGCGATTGCGACGGCGCCTGCCCCAGGCATTTATCGTCGCCGGCGGACAACACATCTTTGCGTCGTTGCTGCACCTGACCGAGGCGCAGCAGAAGAGCTACCTGAAAGCCACTCCGCTGGACGCCTTCATCAACGATCCCCAGGGCGAGGCGAGCCTGCTGCAGTTGGTTCGTGCTTTCCCCGGGCCTTTGGACAGCGTTCCGAACCTGCTGTTCAAGCAGGCAGACGGCACTGTCATGAGTACGGAAAGACGAGTGGAACACAACTCGCTGAGCGTCCGGCTGAACCTGGAGGGAATCCCGGAGGGTTCCGTGGTCCATCTGCGCAGCGGGCGGGGATGCAGTTTCCACTGCGCCTTCTGCTCTTATCCGGCGACCAATCCGCTGGAACTGATGGAGGTCGAAGACGTCATCGGAAACCTGCGCCATGCGCGGGAGAAGCGGGTGCGCTCCATTGTATTCGTCGACGATACGTTCAACGTCCCGCGAGAACGCTTCGAAGCGCTTCTGGACAGGATGATCGCGGAGGGTTTCGACATTCCCTGGTATTCGTTTCTGAGGTGCCAGTTCATCGAGGGACCCACGGTCGAGAAGATGCGCCGGAGCGGATGCCGCGGTGTCTTTCTGGGCATTGAATCGGCCGCGAAAACCGTTCTGACGAATATCGGCAAGGGCGCCTGCGCGGAGAACTACGCCCGCGGGATTCGCTGGCTGAAGGAAGCCGGCATCACCACCGTGGGCTCGTTCGTGATGGGCTTTCCCGGCGAAACAACGGAGACCCTCCAGCAGACGGAGGAATTCATCAACGAGGCAGGCCTGGACTTCTACTTCATGCAGTTGTTCTACTACCTGCACCATACGCCGGTTCACGCGCAGGCGGCAAAATACCGCTTGAAGGGCCGCGGGCTGCTGTGGTCTCACAGCACCATGGATTGGCAACAAGCGGCAGACCGGATGGAACAGATGTTCCTGCGAATCAAGACCCCGGCGGTCCATCAGGACTACAACCTGTGGGAGATCGCATTCCTGGAAAGCCGGGGCTTCGATGCCGGACAAATCCTGGAGTATCGCCGCACCATCAACGAAATGACCGCGGCCCAAATCCGGGCGGGCAGAGGGGACTCAAGGCCTTGCTAGCATCGCCTTCGCGAGGCGGTCCTTCTCGAAGGTGTCGGCGCATCCGGCGAGGAAGCGCGCTAACCAACGTCTGCGACGGTCGCGCGGTCCGGTCGCGATTCGGTTCAGGTTGAGTTGTAGCGGACGAAGTCGTCGTCCGAGAGGCTCGGGTCCCAGCTCCAGTAGACGGCATCGATCTCTTTCGCATTGGCCGAAGAGGGATCGACCTTGAAATCGCCGTCTCCGGTGCGCGTATAGACGGCGTCGGTGGAGGCGCTGCCGAGCTCGATCTGGAGATCCGCACCCTCGCACTCGTAGGTGTAATACCGCACCCGGTGGCGGATTCGCAGTTTCTCAGTCGAGCCTTGTTCAAAGGAGTAGGGGTAGCCCCGAACGTCCCGGCCCACGGAGGACGGAGGATCGATGTGACCTTCGGCGACATACTTGAAGGCTGCTTCGAAGCGGTGCCGGCTCAG
>DATNLV010000124.1:0-5967 GCA_035602665.1 Bryobacteraceae bacterium
CTGAAGGCTTACGAGCACCTGAAGGACTTTCAGGGAAACTCCAAGTTCTACACCTGGCTTGTACGGATTGCCGTCAACCAGGCGCTGATGAAGCTTCGGAAGCGCAAGACGGATGCCTCGGTTTCGCTCGACGACCCTTACGACACCGGCGAAGAGAGCCTGGTGCGTGAGATAGCCGTTTGGGAGCCAAACCCCGAGCAGACCTATTCTCAGGAGGAGATCCGGGCCATCCTGGAGAAGGCCGTGGATAGCCTGCCGCCCACGTTCCGGGCGGTGTTCGCGTTGAGGGATATTGAGGAGCTTTCGACTGAAGAGACCGCGGCTGCGTTGAACCTATCGATTCCCGCGGTGAAGAGCCGGCTCCTCCGGGCGCGTTTGAGGCTGAGAGAGAAACTAACCCGCTACTTTAAGCGGAAAGGGGACGATTTCTTTGGTTACATGTAAGGATTTCCTCAGCGAGCTCAATGAGTACATCGACGGCAGCGCTGAGGCCGGGCTCCGGCAGGAGCTCGAACACCATCTGAGCGAGTGCCCGAACTGCTGGGTGGTCTGCGACACGACCAAGAAGACCATCCAGATCTACCGCGGCGTAGACCCCTATCAAGTGCCCGCGGGCGTGCACGATCGCCTCATCGCCGCCTTGCACAAACGGGCGCGCGCTTAGCATACAAACCGGGATTTCCCCCGCGGGTGTGAGCGCCGAGCGGCGGCGCCGCACCTTCCCTGCACCACACTTCGGCGAGAGATCCACGCGCCCGCCCCCTGACCGTCGCGGTTCGGTAATGAGGGCCGTGATACCTTGGTTCGAGACCCGTCATGACCGAGCGTTGGTGGGGCGTTGCGTTCGCCGCTGTGCTGTTGGTCGAGGCGATGCTTTTCGTTCCGTTCGTGGGCTTCAACGCGGACGAAGTGATGTTCCTGGGCCCGCTGTTCCCTCCCCATTTATGCGCGGTCTACTGGAATTCGCCGCTGGGCCACGTTCCGCTGATGCTCATGCCTTACCTGGGCGCCACCAAATCGCTCGCCTATTCCTGGCTCGTGCCGTTGCTGCCGCCTGGCCCGGTGGCGGTACGGCTGCCGGTGGTCCTGCTGAGTTGTGTGACCCTGTTCCTGTTTCTGCGCCTGGTCTCCCGGGTCGCGGACCGGCGGACGGCGATTGTGGCCACGGCGCTGCTCGCCACCGACACGACGTTCGTGTTGTCGACCAGTCTCGACTGGGGTCCCGCCGCGGTCCAGATCTTCGGGTGGGTTCTGTTGGCGAGCCTGGCGGTGCGCGCCGTGGAGAGGCCGGGCGTTGCGGTGTTGGCCGCCGCCGGATTCGTCGCGGGGTTCCTGGTCTGGAACAAGGCTATCTTCCTTTTCAGCCTGGCCGGTGCTCTGGTGGCGGCAGGCATAGTGTTTCGAGACCGCATCGGGCGGGTGCGTTTGCGCACCATCCTGGTTCTCGCCTGCGGGTTCGTCGTCGGGTCCTTGCCGCTCGTGGTGTTCAACGCTTTTTCGGGAATGGCGACGTGGCGCGTGCGGGAGACGTTGCAGGACTACAGCCCCGGCTTCAAGATCGCGGCCGCTACGAGGACGCTGGATGGCAGCGTGTTCAACGGGTACATGTTCGTGAAGTCTCCAGCGTTTCGTCATGACCTTCTGGCGGTGGCGCTGCTGGCGTCGGCCCTGGTGCTGCCGTGGGCGGGTGCGGACAGGCGAAGGAGGCGGCTCCTGCAGTTCGCATGGATCACCGGCCTGTTCACGTTCTTGGCGATGCTGCCGTTCCGCAACGCGGGGGCGGGCCCGCAGCATATTGTCCTGCTCTATCCGCTGCCGCACCTGATTATCGCGGCCACCTTTGTTTCTCCAGGCTGGCTCCGCAAGACCGGCATATGGGTGGTGGCTGCGGTGCTCTGTGCCGGCGCCCTGCTGACCGTGGCCTACCGGCTCCAGATGTCGGCGAACGGGCTCAGCGTGTACTGGACCGAGGCCATCTACGGCCTGGATCGGGAACTGCGCAACGAACGGGTCACGGACGTCGTTGCGGCGGACTGGGGGATCGAGGAGCCGGTGCGGGCGCTGTCCGAGGGCCGCATCCGGATCGTGGCGGACCGGATCACGGCCGCCGCGTTGCGGGAGAACGGCGGGAAGAACCTACGGGTTGTGACGCACGGCGACGGGTTCACGTTGTATCCCGAACGATTGCGGACGGTCGAGGAATCGGCTCGGGCGGCGGGGGTCCAGCTGGTTTCGGCGGCGCAGGTGATGGATGCGCACGGGCGGGTGATGTTTGAAGTATTGTCGGTGGGGCAGGACTCCATCCAGTCCTGCGGCGGTGTCCACGCCGGCCTCCGGAGCCGGACGTCCGGCACAGCTCTGGAGAGCCGCCCCACAATTACTCCAGCGCTTGTCCCCGCGTCTCCCGTGCGAACAGCAGAACCACCATCCCGCAAACGTAGATGACGGCGATGGAGCTCAAGGCGCGGGCGTAGGAGCCAAGCTGCGCCAGCAGGACGTGGCCCAGCAGCAGCGGCCCGCTGGCTGCGAGCACCCTTCCGGCGTTGAAACAGAACCCGGCGCCGGTGGCGCGGATGCGCGTGGGGAACAGCTCCGGCAGGTAGACAGGGAATCCACTGAAGATGCCGTTGGTGAAGAACCCGAGCGCGGGCAGAACGAACAGCACGGCGTTGTAAGACCATCCCGCCAGGAACGTGACCGGCAATACCAGGGCGCAGCCCGCCAGCATCACCAGAAACGCGAGCCTGCGCCCAATGCGTTCCGCTAGTGGCGCGAAGGCGAAATACCCAGCGAAGGAGCCCGTGGCCAGGCTCATCACAGCGTAGCTGGTGAGTTGGTTAACCCGCGAGGGATCCAGGCGCTGCGGCGAGAGGAGCTCGCGGATGAACGACGGCGTCCAGTTCGTGGCGCCCCACAGGCCGAAGACCGCCACCAGCGCCAGGGCTGCGCCGACGAGAGTGTCGCGCCGGTGCTCCGGGCGGAACAGCTCGCGAACCGTGAAGCGCGGCCCTCCGGCCTGCCTGGCTGCGCGCCAGCGCTCCGGTTCGCGCACCTTTACGCGCACCAGGAGTGCCACCAGGGCAGGCGCCAGTCCCACGAAAAACATAACGCGCCAACTCCGGTGCGAAAGCAGCGCGCCGATGCCGGCGGCCAGAAAGTAGCCGGCGCCCCACGCCGATTGCAGGAAGCCCGCTCCTCTCACGCGAAGCGATTCCGGCCAGACCTCCGCTACCAGCGTCGCGCCCGCCGCCCATTCGCCGCCGATGCCGAGCGCTGTGATGAACCTGTAGATTGCGAGTTCCCACCAGGTGTGCGAGAAGCCGGCGAGGCCGGTGAACACGGCGTAGATCAGAATGGTAATGACGAGTGTGCGCGTCCGGCCTATGGTGTCCGCCAGTATGCCGAACAGCGCGCCGCCGACCGCCCAGCCCACCAGGAAGATCGACAGAATGATGCTGCCGTAGGAGGCGATGTTTTCGGGCGTGGCGCGCGTCCCGAGCAACTCTCGCAGCGCCGGTGTCAGCACGATTGTGTAGATGGTGGAATCCATCGAGTCGAAGATCCACCCGAGCCAGGCCACGAAGAGAACGAGGATCTGGTACCGGGAGAGGCGCGCGACGCTTTCGGCGGACATGCTGGCTGCCGATTTTAGCGCATTCGGGCACTGGCGAATCGGATTGCGGGGGCAAAACCTGCATGCTCCGGCAGATCCTGCACTGCTCGGACCCCAACCCTTTCCGAAAGCGGGTGGCAACTAAACAGTGGCAAATCGGCCCGGCAGAAGATGACTTTGGCGTGCCCCGTGCTCTTAGGCAGGGTGTCGCGAAACGAAGGAGAATTCACATGTTTCTAGTGCTGTTTGCGGTTTTGCTGTTCATGTGGCTGCTGGGAATGTTCGCGTTCCACGTTGCCGGTGGGTTGATCCACCTCCTGTTGGTGATTGCGTTGATTTCGTTGGTGGTGCATTTCTTCAGGCGCCACGCTACGGCTTGAGAGCTGCCACGTTTGGAAGTTGGCTGTACCGGCGGTGACCGTTTTTGCTGCTTCCGGAACATCCTTGGCCGCGCCAAAGAAGAGCAGCGTCAGGCGCAGGCACGGGGCAGTCCAGCGACCTCCCGCGGCTTTTGTGCCCCTATCGTCGAGTAAGGAAAATCCATGAACCGGTTATGCATTGCAGTCGTCGTGACAATGCTCGGAGCGATGTCCGCCTCGGCCACTGACCAGACCTGGACCGGGAAGATCAGTGACAGCAAGTGCGGTGCGAAGCACAAGACTCACACCGAACACGGCATGAAAATGTCCGGTCGCCAATGCACCTTGGCCTGCGTGAAAGAGCACAACGCCAAATACGCGTTCGTCAGCGGCGGCAAGGTGTACAGCGTCGGCAACCAGGACTTCGCGGCTCTGGAGGAGTACGCCGGTCACACGGTAATACTGACGGGCGAGATGAACGGCGACACGATCACCGTCTCGAACATCGTCAGGCCCGCCAAGAAGTTGGTCCGCGTGCCAAGTCATCGCCGCACGCCGATCTCGCTCTCGTAGAACCGCCGCAGCCGTTCGACGATTTCGTCCCGCACGCGGCGGAAGGCGGCCAGAAGCTCTTCGTCGGTGCCGCGGACGGCGGCGGGATCGTCGAAGCCGATGTGCACGCGACGCCGCACTTCGCCCGTGAAGACCGGGCAGGTCTGGTTGGCGTGGTCGCAGACCGTAATCACGAAATCGAACCGCTGCCCGAGGAATTGCCCGACGGATTTCGGGCGCGCGGGGCTGATGTCGATGCCCGCTTCGGCCATCGCTTGGACGGCGGCCGGGTGGACGCGCCCGGCGGGTTGAGTGCCGGCCGAGTACACTTCCAATCCTGCGTCGAACGAGCGCAGGAAGCCCTCGGCCATCTGGCTGCGGGCCGAGTTGCCGGTACAGAGGACCAGGATTCGTTTCATGTCGATCTCTCGTCGGGTCTCGCTGTGACCGACAGCCTAGCGTCGAGATGAGTCTCGACGCGGCAGGCACGAGTGCCTGCGCCACAAGGCCAAAAGCGCTTCTCGAAGCGCAGCGAAAGGTTCACCAGCGAGATCAGAACAGGCACCTCCACCAGCGGCCCCACCACCGCCGCGAACGCCACCCCGGAGTGGATGCCGAACACCGCCACGGCCACCGCAATCGCCAGCTCGAAGTTGTTGCTCGCGGCGGTGAAGGAAAGCGTGGCGGTCTTCGGGTAGTCCGCGCCGAGCCGGTGTCCCATCCAGAACGAAACCAGGAACATCACGACGAAGTAAATCAGCAGCGGAACGGCGATCCGGAGCACGTCCAGAGGCAGGCGGACGATGTAATCGCCCTTGAGCGAGAACATCACGACGATCGTGAACAGCAACGCCACCAGCGTCAGCGGGCTGATTCGCGGCACGAACTGCTTCTCATACCACTCGCGGCCGCGCGCCCGGACCAGGGCGAACCGCGTCGCGATCCCCGCCAGAAACGGAATGCCGAGATAGATGAAGACGCTGCGCGCGATTTCGCCGATGGTGACGTCGACGGCGGCGCCTTTCAATCCAAACCAGCGCGGCAGCGCCGTCACGAAGAGCCACGCGTAGACCGAATAGAACAGCACCTGAAAGACGGAGTTGAACGCGACCAGTCCTGCGGCGTATTCGGTGTCCCCGCGCGCCAGATCGTTCCACACAATCACCATGGCGATGCAGCGCGCCAGGCCGATCAGGATCAGCCCCGCCATGTACTCGGGCTTGTCGCGCAGAAACACGATCGCCAGCGCGAACATCAGCACCGGGCCGATCACCCAGTTCTGGATGAGCGAGAGGAGCAGGACCTTGCGGTTCCGGAACACCTCGCCCATTTCCTCGTAGCGCACCTTCGCCAGAGGCGGGTACATCATGAGGATCAGCCCGGCGGCGATCGGGATGGAGGTGGTGCCAACCTGGAAGTGCGTAATGAGCCGCACCACGCCAG
>DATNLV010000662.1:0-3698 GCA_035602665.1 Bryobacteraceae bacterium
CCTTTCGCGCTCTGATGCGGAGCAAAGCCTATCAGGCCGCGATCCAGGGCGGCACCATGCAGATATGGATGCCAGCCCTCGATGCTGTTAGCGCCGCTCCAAATCCGTAGTTATTTGCTGATGTCCCGGAGCAGCCCGAGGTCGGCGCAGCCGGAGCGGGCGTTGCAATCTGGTTTTGGAGGCGCAAGAAGAGAACGGGGCCGCAGGCCCCGTCTTCAGCTGGTATTGCGGATCAGAACGGCAGCTCGTCGTCGGGGATGATTACCCGCTTGGTCAGCGCCGATTGTTCTCGCTGTCGCGCCGCGTCCTGGATGTGGGTTCCGTAGACGGTCAAAATGATGTCGCGCATTTCGTCGACGAACTCGAAGATGGCGAGCGCTGCTTCGGGAGACCAGTATGTCGGGATACCAAATGGGATGGCGATCGGCAGACCGAGGTTGGGTCGCCGCTCTGTACAGAGCGAGCAAGGATAGCTGGATTGTTTGCGTCGCTTATGCTTGGTCATGACTTGCCGCCGCGGCGCTGTTTGACCTTCCGCTCGGCGCGTTCCCTGGCCTCCTTGGCGCGATAGGACTCGCCTTCGATGGAGACGACCTCGGCATTGTGCATGAGGCGGTCGACCATCGAGACGACACAGGCGGCGTTGGGAAAGATTTCACGCCAGTCGGCGAAGGCACGATTGGTGGTGACGACGGTGCTTTTCTGCTCGTAGCGGCGGCTGATCAGTTCGAACATCAAGTCGGCGTGGCGATTGGAGTAGGACAGGTAGCCGACTTCGTCGATGACCAGTAGCGTTGGTGCAACGTAATGTCGCAGGCGGCGGCGCAGCGCGGAATCGCTGTCGAGCGAGGCCAGTTCACCGAGCAACTGGCCGGCGGTCGTAAACAGAACAGTATGACCGTGGATCACCGCCTCATGAGCGAGATTGCGGGCCAGGGTAGATTTGCCGACGCCGTTTGGGCCAACCAGCACGGCGTTGGTTGCGTCCTTGAGGAAGTCGAGGCTCATCAACGCCTCGAAGGTTCCCCGGTCGATCGCCGTGGGCCAGTTCCAATCGAAGTCGCACAGCGGTTTGGAGCGGCCGATATGGGCGCTCTGAAGGCGCCGTTCGAGGCTGCGGCGGGCGCGTTCATCCTCTTCCCAGCCGATGAGGGCTTCCGGCCAGCCGGCGGCGGCGGCTTCCGGCCAATGCGCCAGCAGGCCGTGCAGATGCAGGGCCTTGGCGCGTGGCCGCAAAGCGTCAGGGTTCTTCATGACCCACCTTCTTCAACTGGTCATAGATCTCGAGGGAATGCGCACGCACGGCCTTGTCGCGCGCCTGGACATGCGCCGGCAGGGTGAGGGCAACAGGTGGGGCCTGCTGGCGGTCATCGCGGCGGCGTTCGAGCGCCAGGCGAACCGCGTTAGGGTGTGGCACATCACGCTCAAGCGCCTCGATGATGGCGGCATCGAGCTGGCTCGCGCCGTAGCGCTCCAACAGCCGGACCAGGACAGCGGTGATGCTGCCGAGGTTATCGCCGCGCTCGGCGGCGCGGACGAGCAGGATCTGGCTGGCCGGCGCAGCCTGTGCGAGGCGATCAGTCGCGCGGTGGCGGCGGGCCTGACGTTTCCACGCGACGAGCGCCTGGACATGAGCCTGGATCTCGATCTGCTGGCCTTTGTCGAAACTACGCGGATGGCTGGCCACGATTGCTTCGCCCTCGACAATGCGCAGCCGGTCGGGATCGGCCAGCACGGTCAAGATGCGCCGCACATGGGTGTGCGGTACTGAATAGTCGTTCAGATCGAAGCGGACATAGGGTGTCTTGCCGACCTTGACGGCGACCCGTTCGACCACCGGATAGGGATTGTCCGGCTGTTTCAGCAGTCGCGGGGCTTCCTCGGCGAAGACTTCGGCGACGCTGCGGGTGTGGTCTTCTGGGCAGCGTCGATCGGCGGCCTGGCCGCGGCACCAGGCGTCGGCCTGGACGTTGAGATCGTCCAGGTCGGTGAATGTGCGGGCGGCGAAGAACGCGTCGCGCACGAACCTTATGGCTCTTTCCACGCGGCCTTTTTCGTTGCCGCGCGCCACCGCGACGGGACGGGGTTCGTAACGATAATGCCCGGCGAAGTCGAGCAGGGCCGGGTTGAAGCGGATTGCATTGCCGTGGCGCTCCAGCACGGCGCTGCGCAGGTTGTCATACAGAATGACCCTCGGAACCCCGCTCCATGCGGTGAACGCGCCGAGATGCCCGCGCAGGAAGTTCTCCATGTGGGCGTCGAGGAAGAAGCGCAGAAAGACGTGGCGCGAGTGGCTGAGCACCATGACGAAGGCCATCAAGGGGCGACGCGCGCGGCCAATCACCAGATGGCCGAAGTGGGCCCAGTCACATTGGGCCTGCTCGCCAGGCAGCGTGCGCAGGCGCAAATAGGCCTCCGCTGTCGGACGTGGCCGATGGCAGGCGATGATGGCGCGGAAGCGACTGGGCCCGCCGTGATAGCCGCGTTCGCAAGCCATCGCGTGCAGCCGGCTGGCGGTCAGCGTCGGGAACTTGGCCAGCATCTCACGGATGAATGGCAGATAGGGATCGATCTTCGATGGCCGCTGTGGTGCCCCGATGCGCGGCAGGCCAGCCTGCGCCAGGACCCGGGCGACGGTTTCGGGATGCACGCGTAACTGCCGGGCGATCGTTCCGATCCGCCACTTTTCGACATGGTAATAGCGCAGGATCTGCGCCTCGAGCTCAGGTGGAATAGTCATGATCGGGTCCTCTTCGTCGGTTTCGGTGGACCCGGCGCGGCAGGAAGCCTTGGCGCACATGGTCTGAACAGCGACGGCCACAACACAGGCAGCGCCATCGCTGCCCGCGTGCGGGCGGCCGACTGTCCAGCGGCGATTGTTCCTCGACCACCACCACCGGATCCGTGGCCAGGACAGCATCCGATCCATGCGGGGGTGAACCGTGATGCGTCACTTTATTTTGCCGCGCCCGGTAACGGCGCGATCGCGCCGCGTGTTTAACTCGGCCACGATGGCTCGCCTGGTAGCGCCGCCCCGCTGCATGCAACGACCGCCGGCGCGCGTGTGGCGCACAGTCGGCGCAGTAGATATGGCCCCGGTCGCAATCGCGGCAGATGACCGCCTGGGCACGACAGCCTGGGTCCGCGCACAGAAGCAGCCGGGCTTGCGGCAGACGATCGTGGTCGCAACCGCCACTCTCGTCATCCGCACGCCGATGGCGTGGACGCACGCCGTCGCGACTGCGATGATGCCCCTGCAATCGTGCCTCTGCACGGTGTAGGGCACGGCGCCGAAGCAAAACTGGCCAGGTAATGGGTCGGCGTCGTGCCTGCCTTCCAATCCCGGCAGGTCTACCGCATTACCCTCAAATATCCCGAGGCCAGACCCTCGGCCGGAGTGCCATCCCGGATTGCCCAGGTGGGTCCACAGGAACCTCCCGCCCCTTCGCTTCGCTGCGTGCAAAAGGGCGCTCCGCTTCGGGGCGGGTCCCTCCTATGGACTACCTGGACAATCCGGAGCGCCGAAGCGCAGCACGGCCATCTGACGACACATCAGCAAATAGCTACGGGTTTGCAGTGGCATCGACAATGCAATGGAAGGCAAGCCTGATGCCCCCTCTTTCCGCGAGGCAATCAGTAAACGCTAGCGATGGTTGGCTTTGCACCAGTTTCTGATGGTATGGTAAGGCATATTGGAT
>DATNLV010000680.1:0-3656 GCA_035602665.1 Bryobacteraceae bacterium
TGCAAACCCGCCAATATCGCTGTCGTCTGTGCCGCGACCGCGTGCGAGGACTCGCCCGTCCTTCCGTAGAGACCACGACATCGCGAGGTCGAGCGGGCACCCGACGCCGGGGTAGCAGTCGCCGTCCTTGACCGTGATCTCCCGTTGTAGGGTAATTTCAATTCGGTAGCTGCTTTCTACGTTGATCGCGAATTCCGGCGTGCGGAGGTGGCCCGGAGCTAGGGAGACCGGCGCCTCGAGCGGCACCCAGATTTGCCTCGACGCCCACCAGGCCCAACCGCCAAACCAGGCGGCCCCGGCCAGGATCAGAATGAGTCCGACGCGAAAAGTCACCGGCACGCCGTGCTCGCGGCGTGCGTCCGCAGACTCTTCCATTCCCCAGGTTGGACACCGCCATCAGCAGGGAAGTTCCAGGCTGGGAGTCTCGATCCGCCGCGGAGGGCCAAAGCCGGGCATCTACGTTACAATGGCCCTTCGATGCCTCGGGGCTTCCTCGTCTTTCTGGCGGTCGCGCTCGCGATCCTTCTCGGCTTTCAGTACTTCATCTACTTCTCCACCTCGCGCCTGCTGGAAATCAACAGCAAGGCTGGCCGGAGAATCCTGGCTGCGGCGCTTCTGTTTCTGATGGCGGGAGCCGTCACGTCCGTGTTCCTGCAAAGGCGCGTGGACAGCGAGCTGGCGCGGGCGGTAGCCGGAACGTTTCAGCTTTCCCTGGGCTTCGGACTGGCGCTCGCGATGGCGTTCCTTCTCGCCTGGGCTCTTTGGGGATTCGCCCGAATCTGGAACCCGCGATTCGATCCCGCATTTCTCGGCTGGAGCGCGATTGGCCTGGCGTTCCTGTTCTCGGCCTTTGGCTTTTGGAACGCCACACATCCGCGAGTGGCGCGGGTCACGGTGCACATGCGGGACCTTCCCGCGGAATGGCGCGGGAAGACCATCGCGCAGATCTCGGATCTGCACCTCGGGTTCAGCGTTGGCCGTTCTTTCGCCGAGCGTGTCGTCGAGATGGTGAACCGGGAACGGCCGGCCGCGGTGGTGATCACCGGCGACCTGTTCGACGGCGACGACGCGGGCCTGACCAATCTTGCCGGCGCGCTGAACGGACTCAATCCTCCCATGGGGACCTACTTCGTCACAGGCAACCACGAGACCTATGTCGGAGTCGCGCGCGTGGAGGACGCCCTGCGCCGGACCAAGGTGCACGTGCTGAACGACGAGATGGCGACGCCCGGCGGCCTCGAGATCGTAGGCATCGCCTACCCCGATAGAGGCGAACACAAGGACGTCGGGGCGGCCATCCGGAACGTCCGCGGATTCGATCCCGCCAAGGCATCCGTGCTGCTCTACCACAACCCCGTGGGGATACCCCAGATCAAAGCCACGGGCATCCGCCTGCAGCTATCCGGCCATACGCACCGGGGCCAGCTGTTCCCGTTCCAGTTCATCACGCGGCGAGTCTATGGCAAGTACGACCATGGTTTGAACGTGGAAGGCGACTTCGCGATTCACACTTGCACCGGGACGGGAACGTGGGGGCCGCGGATGCGGACCTCAGCTCGCGCGGAAATCGCGATCATCCGGCTGGAGCCGATGTAGTAGATGGTGGGCCCGACAGAACTCGAATCTGTGACCTCTACCGTGTCAAGGTAGCGCTCTAACCAACTGAGCTACGGGCCCGTCGTACGAAGGACTGAACCGAATTGTAGCATAGGGGCGCGACCCTGCCGCTCGGCTGGCCCCGGCCGGCCCCGGCCCCCCGGCCAGGCTGGCTCTGGCCGCCCATGTGCTAACCGACCGGAACGCCTACCGCGGCGCCGGAATATCGCGTTAGCGTCTCCTCGAGCACCTTGCGGCTGATGGGCTTGGTGATGTGGTCGTCCATGCCTGCGTCGAGACAGCGTTCCCGGTCGCCGCTCATGGCGTGGGCGGTCATGGCGACGATGGGCACGTGAATTCCCGTTTCCCGCTCCCGCTGCCGAATGCGCCGCGTCGCCTCGAAGCCATCCACCTCTGGCATTTGCACGTCCATTAGAACTAGGTCGAACGGGTCTCTGTCGAAGGTGACGCACGCTTCCGCCCCGTTACCGGCGAGCGTGACCCGGTGTCCCATTCTTTGCAGCATGGCGACGGCTAGTTTCTGGTTCACCGGATTGTCTTCGGCCACCAGGATGCGCAGGGAGCGCTGGGGCGGCGCTGCCTCCGGCGCGGCCATTGGCGCCTCTCGCTTCGCTGGTCCGCCCAGCGCCATGCGGATCGACAGCTGCAGTTCCGCGGTCGCGATGGGCTTGACCAGGTAGGCTTCCACGCCCAGCTCGCGGCACCGTTCCGCGCTCGCGCTTTGGCCCGTGGAGGTCAGCATCAGGATGGTCGCGGCGCGCCAGGAAGGGTGGGCGCGAATGCGCTCGATCATCTCGAAGCCGTCCATGCCCGGCATCTGCTCGTCCAGCAGGATCAGGCGGAACGGCTCCCCCTCCGCCGCCGACTGTTCCATCAGGGCCAGACCGTCGAAACCCGACCCGGCCATTGCCGGCAGCATGCTCCATTGCCGGGTGGCTCTCTCCAGAATGCGGAGGTTGGTGGCATTGTCATCGACGATAAGCACGCGGACGCCGCTCAGGTCCTCGACCGACACGGTTCCCGGCTCGTTCGCCACGGCCGGCGCCGCCTCCATACGCGACGTGAAGTGGAAGACCGAGCCCGCCCCAGGCGCGCTTTCCATCCAGATCTCCCCGCCCATCAGGCGCACGATTCGCGCCGAGATGACCAGGCCCAGTCCTGTGCCCCCGTACTGCCGCGTGGTGGAGGAGTCCGCCTGCTCGAAGGCCTGAAACAGACGGCCCTGCTTCTCCGGCGGAATCCCGATGCCCGTATCGCGCACCGATACCTGTAGCTTCAGCCCGTCTTGGTCCCGCCCGGCAACGCGCACCTGGACCGTCACTTCGCCGCGCTCGGTGAATTTGATGGCGTTGCCGGTCAGGTTCAAAAGCACCTGACGGAAGCGCACCGGGTCGCCGACCAGCGCCGCCGGAACCTCCGGATCGATGTCGAAGGCCAGCTCGAGCCCCTTCCTGTGCGCGGTGACCGCCATGCTCTTCATCGCCTCGCCGACCAGATCCGCCAACCCAAAACGGACCGCGCTCAAAACCATCTTGCCGGCTTCGATCTTCGAGTAGTCGAGGATGTCGTTGAGGATGACCAGCAGGCTCTCGGCCGAAGACCGCACCAGGGAAAGGAACTCCCGCTGCTCCGAGGTCAGATTGGTGGAAAGGACCAGCTCGGTCATGCCGATGATGCCGTTCATCGGGGTGCGGATCTCGTGGCTCATGTTGGCCACGAACTCGCTCTTGGCGTGGCTGGCCGCTTCGGCCGCCATTTTGGCCGCCCGCAGTTCCTCCTCGATGCCTTTGCGCTGCGTGATATCCATGGCCACGCCCAGGACCTGCACTTCCCCGTCTTCGTTGACGATCGGCCGTTTGACCGTCTGAAACCAGCGCGTCTCGCCGGCGGCGTCCGTGAACGCCTCCTCAGGCACGTACATCTCTTGAAGCGTCTCCACCACTTCGTGGTCGGAGCGCGCGACCGCATCCACCCACGCGTTGTGGGGACTGACGTCCCCGGCCGTCTTGCCGATCATGTCTTCCACGCTCCGGCCATAT
>DATNLV010000689.1:0-5444 GCA_035602665.1 Bryobacteraceae bacterium
TCTGAGTCGTGACAAAGTGTGGGCAAAACGGGGCTGTAGCGGAGTGGAACGCTCGCATTTTCAACACGAGGATGATCGTAGCGCTCTCTAGTCCCTTCTTGCCGATCCAAAGCCCTTATTTCGCAAGTCCCTCTGGAGTCCTGCCCCACGGTCGCGTGCGACAATGAAGTCGTATGCGATTGAGAGTGGCGCTCCTGCTGCTCGGAGCGGCTCTGAGCGTGTCCGCGGCGACGAAACTGACGGTCGAACAGTTGGCGGGTTTCATCCGGTCCGCGATCCAATTGAAGCAGCCGGACCGGCAGGTGGCGTCCTACCTCGCCACGGTCACCCTGACGCAGCGGCTCGACGACCTCACCATCGAAGAACTGCAGTCCGAAGGCGCCGGGCCCAAAACCGTGGAGGCGCTGAAGACCCTCCGCGAGGCCTCGCAGACGCTCTCCGCGCCCCCCCAACCCACGCCCACGCCGGCGCCTCCGCCGCCCATCCCGCCGCCCAGCGAGGAAGAGCGGAACAAGGTGATCGAGCAGGCCCGAGAGTACGCGATGAACTACACCAAGTCGCTGCCCGACTTCCTCTGCACGCAGGTCACGCGCCGCTACGTGGACCCGCACGGTATGGAATTCTGGGCGCTGACCGACACCTTGACCTCGCGTGTGAGCTACGTCGACCACAAAGAGGATTACAAGCTGGTGATGGTGAATAACCATTCGGTTGTCAACGGGTCCTTTGACACAGTGGGCGGCACGACCTCGGCCGGCGAGTTCGGCAGCATGATGAAAGAGATCTTCGATCCCGAGACCGAAGCCACCTTCCACTGGGAGCGCTGGGCCACGCTGCGCGGCCGGCGCGCGCACGTCTATTCCTACGAGGTCCGCCAGCTGCGGTCGAAGTGGCGCGTAAGCTACAAGAGCGAGCATGGGGCTGACGACATCGTGCCCGGCTACCACGGCCTGGTTTTCGTGGACCGCGATCTGCTGGCGGTGGTGCGGATCAGCCTGGTGGCCGACCTGCCTTCCACCTTTGCCCTGCAGCAGGCGCAGGACACGCTGGACTACGATCTGACCTCGATCAGCGGCCATGAGTTTCTGCTCCCGCTCAGGGCTGTGGTGACGTTGCGCGAAGGGCGGTATCTCTCGAAGAACGAGGTTGAGTTCCGGCTATACCGGAAGTTCGGCGCCGAAGCCACCATCACCTTCGACACGCCCGACGCGCTGCCGGACGACAAGACCAAGGAGCAGCCAGCGAAGTAACGAAGCGAGTCTCGAGACCCCTCGCAGGCGTGGACGCCTGCCCCACTGAGCTACGATAGACTCTATGCCTCCAGCGAAAAAGCCCGGACCGGTCGTGGCTAAGCGTTATGTGATCCATGGCCGGGTGCAGGGCGTGGGCTTCCGGTACTTCGCCGAGGGCGTGGCGGAAGAGGTGGGCGTCGTCGGCTACGCGCGCAATCTCGACGACGGGAGCGTGGAAGTGTACGCCGTGGGCACCTCCGATCAACTCTCCGCGCTGGTCGGCTACCTGTGGAGAGGCCCGCGCGGCGCCGACGTGCACGGCGTAAAGGAGCTGGACGCGCCGGTCCAGGATTTGAGCGGATTCCGTATCGAGTACTTTTCATGAGTGAACTTGTGACTGCTCCCGACCTGAAGAAACTGATTCGCGAGGTGCCGGATTTCCCCAAGCCGGGCATCCTCTTCTACGACATCACGACGCTGCTGAAGGACAAGGACGGCTTCCGGGCCGTGATCGACGGGCTGAAGGCGCACTACGAGCAGGCGCGCATCGACGTGGTCCTGGGCATCGAGGCACGCGGATTCATCTTCGGCCCGGCCCTGGCCTATGCGCTCGGGACCGGTTTCATCCCGGTCCGCAAGCCCAAGAAGCTTCCGGCCGCGACGGCCAGCGTCCGGTACGATCTCGAATACGGCACCGACAGCCTGGAGATCCACCGCGACGCCGTCCGCCCGGGCCAGACGGTGCTGATCGTGGACGACCTGTTGGCCACAGGCGGGACCGCGCGCGCCGCAGGGCAGTTGGTGGAGAGCGTGGGCGGACAGGTGGCCGGCATCGCCTTCGTGATCGAGCTCCTGTTCCTCAACGGCCGGGCGAAGCTCGAGGGCTACGACGTGTTCTCGCTGCTGGCCTACGAGAAGTGAACATGACGGCGCGAAGCGCGCGCGTGCGGGCCGTGGCGAAGGTGAACCTCGATCTGCGCGTGCTGGGACGACGAGGCGACGGCTTCCATGAGCTCCGCACGGTGTTCCAGACGGTCTCCCTCGCCGACACCATCGACATCGCGTTTACGCCCGCGCGGCGCACCGCCATCTCCGTCGCGGCGGACGTCGAAATCCCCGGCGGCAACATCATGGAACGGGCGGCGGCGCGGGCGCTCGATGCGATGCGAACCTCGGGCCGGGTCGAGATGCACCTCAAGAAACGGATCCCGATGGGAGCGGGCCTGGGCGGCGGATCGAGCGATGCCGCGGCGGTGCTGCTGGCGCTTCCGGTGCTGGCCGGCAAGGCGCTGCCGCTCGCGGAGCTCACGGGCGTGGCGGCGGCGCTCGGCAGCGACGTGCCGTTTTTCCTGCTGGGCGGGACCGCGGTGGGCCTGGGCCGCGGCACCGAACTCTACCCGCTGCCCGACCGCACGGCGGCCTTCGGCCTGCTGGTCACCCCCGGAATCCACGTCTCGACCGGGGAAGCGTACCGAGACCTGGCGCGCCCCGAGTTGACTTTGGAGTCCGCGCAAAGTATCATAAGTGTTTTCCAGTCTTACGTTTGGGACCAAGGTCGATCTCCCTCTGAAAGCCTGGGGTGCAATGACTTCGAGGCCGTTGTTTTCAAGAGGCATCCTCGTCTGAAGGCTCTCAAACGGCAACTGGAAAGGCTCGGTGCGACCCCTGCTATGCTCAGTGGGAGTGGCTCCGCGCTGTTCGGCGTCTTTCGCGATCGCGGGCAGGCCCGCCGCGCGCGTGAACATTTGGGAAAGGAGCAAGCGCTTCCGATCCGGTTCGTGACCCGAGCCGCCTATCGCGCCCGCTGGTGGCGCGAACTGGGAGCGCATTTCGCGGATAAGGTATGGCCGCCGCAAAGCCGGTACGCATGATGGATCCTGAACGAGTGAAGATATTCACGGGCAACGCCAACGCCCCGTTGGCACGCGAGATTTGCGAGTTTCTGGCGCTGCCGATGAGCGCCGCCTCGGTCAAGAACTTCGCCGACGGCGAGATCTACCTGCAGATCCAGGAGAACGTTCGCGGAGCCGACGTCTTCGTGGTGCAGCCCACCTGCAAGCCGGTGGACCGCAACCTGATGGAGCTTCTCCTGATGATGGACGCGCTGAAGCGCGCCTCGGCGGACCGCATCACGGCCTTGCTGCCCTACTACGGTTACGCGCGCCAGGACCGCAAGGACAAGCCGCGCGTGCCGATCTCCGCCAAGCTGGTGGCCAAGCTGCTCGAGCGCTCCGGCGCGGATCGCATTCTGGCGCTCGACCTGCACGCGGCCCAGATCCAGGGCTTCTTCGACGTCCCGGTGGACCACCTGTTCGCGATGCCCGTGATGATCGAACACATGCGGGCGCGCCAGACCGCGAACACGATCGTCGTCTCGCCGGATGCGGGCGGAGTGGAACGCGCGCGAGCCTTCGCCAAGCGCATGAACGTGCCGCTGGCCATCCTCGACAAACGCCGCGACGACGTGAACGTGGCCGAAGTGGTGCACATCATCGGCGACGTGGAAGGCTGCGAGTGCATGATCGTCGACGATCTGATCGACACGGCGGGCACGCTGATCAACGGAGTCGCGGCCCTGCTCAAAGCGGGAGCGAAGAGCGTCACGGCCTGCGCGACGCACGCGGTGCTGTCGCCGCCAGCCGTAGAGCGAATCACGAATTCGAGCATTCAAGAAGTAGTGCTGACCAACTCGATCCCCCTGGCCGAGGAAGCGCGCCAGTGTTCGAAAATCCGGACACTCTCGGTGGCTTCGCTACTGGCCAGGGCCATCCAGTCGATTCACGAAGAGACGAGCGTCAGCAGGTTATTTGTCTGAAAGACTTTGGGCCACGAATAAACACGAATGAACACGAATAAGACAAAACAAGCTTGGGTTTAGGTTTATGTTTTATTCGTGTGCATTCGTGTTCATTCGTGGCTAAGTGCTTTTTGGTTTATTTGCCCGGTCTACGCAACCCACGTCCATGCGGCGGACTTGCGAGCCGGTACGTAAAGGAGTTTTGAAGGAATGGCTAGAGAGAAATCGATTGTTGCGGAGCCGCGTACTTTGCGCGGCAAGAATGAATCGCGGCGGCTGCGGATGCGCGGCCTCATCCCCGCGATTGTCTACGGCGCCTTCAAGGAGCCGGTGGCGGTGGCTGTCAGTCCGAAAGAAGTCGAGCGGATCATGCACAGCAGGACCGGCCACAATACCATCTTCGATGTGAACTTCCAGGGCGGCGACACCACGCCGGCGATGGTCGTCGACTGGCAGTACGATCCGGTGAAGGACACCCTGCTGCACGTGGATCTGAAGCGCATCGACCTGACCAAGTTGCTGCGTGCCTCGGTTCCCGTCCTGACGCAGGGCGAAGCCAAGGGCGTGAAGCAGCAGGACGGCCTGCTCGAGCTGGTCACGCGCGAAATCGAAGTCGAGTGTCTTCCCGAGGACATCCCCAGCCACTTCACGGTGGATGTCACCGAGTTGATGATGGGCCAGAGCATCCGCGCGGGCGACATCGCCATGCCCCCCACGGTGAAGCTGGTGAGCGCGCCCGAGAACGTGATCGCTCACGTCGTCGCGATGCGCATCGTCGAGGAAGAGAAGCCGGCCGAAGCCGCCACGGAAACGGCCGCTACACCCGAAGCCGGAGCCGGCACTGCCGCCGAGCCCGAAGTCATCAAGAAGGGCAAGAAGGACGAGGAAGGCGCGGCGCCAGATGCCAAGGGCGGCAAGAAGGAGCCCGAGGCCAAGGGGAAGAAGAAGTAACGTCCCTTTGGTTCAAGAATGGTATCGTGGCTGATAGCCGGCTTGGGCAATCCGGACCCGGAGTACGCGCTTTCGCCTCACAACCTCGGCTTCATGGTCATCGACCTGGTCGCCGAGCAGTGCAAGGTGAAGGTGAAACGGAAGGACTCCGGGGCGCTGGTGGGCCAGGCGTTGTTGGGAGACCATGCGGTCCTGCTCGCGAAGCCGCAGACGTATATGAATCTGAGCGGCCACGCGGTAGCGCCGCTGCTCCAGAAGAACGAATTGGGGCCGGGCAACTTGATTGTGGTCTACGACGATCACAATCTGCCCTGGGGGTCGTTACGCATACGGCCGTCGGGGTCGGCGGGCGGCCATCACGGCATGGAGTCGGTGATCGCCAGTATCGGAACGGACGCGTTTATCCGGGTGCGGCTGGGGATCAACCCAGGCGCGGCCCGGGCCGAAGTCGAGTATCTGCTCAA
>DATNLV010000691.1:0-2003 GCA_035602665.1 Bryobacteraceae bacterium
GATACCGACATCATCTACCCAGGCCGCTATCTCAACATTACGGATCGCGAGAAAACCGCCGAGCACCTGTTTGAGCTGGCGTATCCGGAGCTGCGCGCGGCGATCGAACCGGGCGAAGTGATTGTGGCCGGCAAGAATTTCGGATGCGGCTCCAGCCGCGAGCAGGCCGCTGCCGCCCTGAAGTTCTCGAACGTAGGCGCCGTGATCGCGGTCTCCTTCGCGCGCATCTTCTTCCGCAACTCCATCAACCTTGGCCTCCCGGCGATTGTGTCGGCGACCGCCGTCGACCTCCTCGAAACCGGCGACGAGTTGCTGATCGATCTCACCGCCGGCACGATCCAGAAAGTGGGCGCCGAAGCCGTGATCCCGGCCGCGCCGCTAGATCCGCGAGCCGCCGAGCTCCTCGCCGGCGGAGGCCTGATCCCCTACCTGAAAAAGAAATACGCCGCAGCGTGACCTCTGTGCGCTGCGCGGCGTGGCTCCCCGTCGTCCTGCTGGCCAGCTCCGCGGCCGCGGCCGCACCAGCGCGGGTGGTCCATGTGATCGTCGCGCTGGCCGACAACCGTAGCCAGGGGATCGTCCCCGTGCCCGCGGCCATCGGAAACGGCGACGATCCCGGCCGGAATCTCTACTGGGGCGCTGCGTGCGGCGTCAAGACGTTCTTCGGGAAATCGGCGGAGTGGCAACTCGCCTTCCCCTGCGCGCCGGGCAAGGGCCCCGTCCTGGAGCGCTGCGTCTTCCGCCACCGAACCCAGGACGTCTACCTCGTCGCCGATGCTTACCGTGGAAGCGAAATCCGGCGCGCCGTGTCGGACTTCTTCGCGTACGCCGCCGGACGTCAACCTCAGGCTGTCAAGATCGATCGTTCGGAATCCGTTATCGCGGGTGGCGGTTCCAACCTAGTGGTCTATGTCGGCCACGATGGCCTGATGGATTTCGCACTCGATCGCTATCAATACTCGGCCGACAACAAACACCGCGACGTCATGATCCTCGCCTGCGCGAGCAAAGCCTACTTCGCGGACGCGCTCCGCTGGACGAGCGCCCAGCCGCTGCTGTGGACCGCAGGACTGATGGCCCCCGAAGCGTATACTCTCGAAGCCGCCCTAGCAGGCTGGACTCGGAACGAAGCGGGCGAACAGATTCGAACGAGGGCGGCGCAAGCCTACGACAAGTACCAGCATTGCGGAGCGAAGGCAGCCCACCGTCTTTTCGCGACCGGCTGGTAGGTCAATAGTGGTACCGAGCCTGAAGGAAATCGATGCCCTCGTCGCCGATCCGGTACACCAGCCGGTGCTCCTGCGTAATGCGCCGCGACCAACATCCCGCCAGCAGATACCGTAGCGGCTCAGGCTTGCCCGCCCCTTCGAAAGGATCGCGCAACACCGCTTCGACCAGGTCCAGGACCCGAATTGCGATCTTCCGGTCAGCCCTGACCCAGAACCGCAGATCCTCCCTGAACTCGGGATGAAAAACGGCGGCCCGCTTAACGTCCTTTTTCACCGAGAATCTCTCGCCGCAACTCGGCGACGCTTTCCGGCTTCGACTTGTGCCGGTCCGCCCGATTCAGCGCCGCCAGCAAACGCCGCGCGTTCCGTGGCGACCGCAGCAGGTGAGCCGTCTCAACCAACCCGGCCAGTTCACCGGCCGGAACCAGCGCAACATCGCGCGACCCTTTGCGTCGCACGATCACGGTTTCCTGTTGATCCACCACCTGATCCAGAACGCTGGCCAGGTTCTCGCGCAGGCTGGTATACGTGGTTTCGCTAGCCATGATCCAATTGTACAGGATTCCTGTACGCCTGGCGGCGGTGCTACGATCTTGTGACGGCCGTCGCGATTCGCCCCCCGGGCATCCCCCCAATCCGGGTGCTAAGATCTCTCTTTCAGCTGAAAGCTGACACCTAGATTATTCACTGAGAAGGACGGGCACCGTCAGGTGCCTCCCGTGCGTCGCGGCTGAAACCGCGCTTCAATAGTGGTTCGCGAAAGGTCAGAACTTT
>DATNLV010000709.1:0-11295 GCA_035602665.1 Bryobacteraceae bacterium
TCGCGAACCGGCCGTTCTGCCACACCGGAGTGTTTCCGAAACGGGCCTGCCGGTCCGCGATCAGAATCGGGACCGAAACGGACTCGCGAATTTCATCGAATCCGTTCGGGAAGAACGCGGCCTCCGGGTTGCGCTGTTTGATTTCGGCATCCCACCGCGAGTAGAGTTCCAGTAGTCGCTTCTTTCGCCACGCGGCGTATCGCGGCCGCGCCTCGCCATCCGGCGTGAGTTCCAGTCCGCTGAACTCCCTGAAACCCCGCCGGCAGTGCTTGCAATAGCACATCCCCGAGCCGCTCCACCGGTTGGCGAAGATGCCATCGACCTTGTAGAGAGTCATGATCTCGCGGATCACGTCGGCCATGAACTCGAAATTGTACGGTCCGAGTGCGCATGTGACCCACAACGAAGGCATCGCCCAGTGACGGCGGGGACGGCCATTCGCGTCCACGGCGATCCAGTCCGGGTGCGCGTCGTAGACGTCCTGGTGCGCGGCGTGCGGGTCCACGCGCGCAATCACGTTCATGCCCAGCCCGCGGCATCCCGCCAGCATCTCTCCGAAAGGATCGCTGCTCCCGAGAAACTTGCTGCGGTAATGCAACGGGATCTTGGTCGGATAGAACGCCACGCACCCGCCCGCGCTGAGGCAAGCGGCGTCGGCATGGATCCTCTTGAAGTAGTCGAGCCAAAAGCCGGTATCGTACCGGCCAGGGTCATCCTCGACAAAAGCGAGCTGAGCCCACCGCATCGGCCGGTTGTACCAGCCCGTCAGCGGTTCCGCGCGCCCCGCCAAAAGCGCGCCAGTCCCAATCAACCACTCCCGCCGATTGATCTCCATGAAGCCCCCGCCGATAGCTGACCGCTGAGAGCTGACAGCTTCGTTTAGATATGGAACAGCCGGTCGAAGAATTCCCGCGTGCGCGCCTGTATCTGCGCCAGCTCCACGTCGAGCGGCTGATCGTGCAGGTGATCCGGGGTCCAGCGCCGCACCAGGGCGCTGAGGTTTTCGACCGCCCAGCCGCTAGTGGGAAGCATCCCTTCGGTGTGGCCGCTCGATACGCGCAGGGCGTGATCGAGCGCGCGGTAGAAGCCCGCCGCGTCGCGCAGGAAGTCGGCGTCCGGCCGCTCCAGGTGCCCCATCTGTTCGATCACGTCGATTCGCGCCGGCGTGTTCAGCACCTTGAAGAAAATTCCGGCGCCCTTCAGCCGCAGGTACATGAGCGCGAAATCGATGTCGTAATACCCGCCGCGTCCAGCCTTGAGCGGATTGTCTCCGCCCAGTTCCTTCTCCAGGCGCAGCCGCATCTGCAGGAGCTGCTTCCGAGAGCGCCCGCTCTGCCCGTATCGCCGCCAATCCACCTGTTGCAGCTCGTTGAGGAAGACGGTCCCGCGCTCCATGTCGCCCGCCGCCACCCGCGACTTCATGTAGGTGATGCCCTCCCAGGCCTCGGCGGCGTTGGCCAGGTAGTTTCTGTATGCGGTCTCCGACTGCACCATGGCGCCGGAACGCCCGTTGGGCCGCAGGCGCGTGTCCACGGCGAACATCATCCCCTCGCCGGTGTAGGCGGTCAGGATGGAGATCATCTGTTCGGCGACGCGCGTCCAGAACAGTTGTTCGGCGAGGTCCTGGTCCGGGATGACGAAAATCAGATCGGCGTCCGAGGCCAGGTCGAACTCCCGCATGCCGAGTCGTCCCAGCGCGATCGCCAGCATCTGTTCCTTCGGCCGGTACGACGCCGCGCCGGGCGGACGGGTGGCGGTCACCTGCTCGACGGCCATGCGGTAAGCCCCTGCGACGGCGGCGTCGGCCAGGTCGGAAGTGCGCGCCAGCGCCGCGAACACTTCGCTCTGGCGGCAGATGCTCTCCGCCTGGATCCGGAACATCCCGCGCCGGAAGAAGCGCCGCAGTTCCGCTGGATCGTCGCTGGCTAGCGCCTCCACCAGGTAGGGCAGGTCCTGGCCGGATTCGTGCCGCATGTTGCGCAGCTCCGCGAGCAGTTCCGGATAGCGTATCAACTGCTCGGCGAAATACGGGCTGTGCTCGACGATATCGAGCAGGTAGGATGCGAGCTGTGGGTCGCCGTTCAGCCAGTTCAGCCAGTCCGGGTGCGGCAGGATGCGCTCGAGGAAGTGCTCGAAGTGTACGCGCCCTCGCCTCAGTCCGCTTCGCGCCACCGCTGCGGCAAGTTGCGGCGCCCGCTGGTCCAGAAACCGCAGCAGGTTGCTTGCGCCCTGCTCGAGCGGCTCGTCCACCTCGGCCGTAACGGCGCTCTCCGATGCAACCGGCTCGGCGGCGGTGGTGTAGTAAATCGGTTGCTGGGCGTGAATCACGCGCTCGTAGATGGCCTGCACCGACTCGCGCCGCCGGTTCAACTCGCCCAGCAGCGACTCGGCCGTGGGCGCGCCTCCAAAATGCGCTCCCGGCATTTTGCGCGCCAGCTTCTCCAGCTCGTCGGGATCCGTCGGCGCCGTGTGCGTCTGCAGGTCCTCGTCGAATTGCAGCCGGTGCTCCAGGTGGCGCAGGAACTGATAGGCGCCCGCCAGCTCCGAGTATTCCGTTGGCGAGAGCAGGTCCTTGTCCCGCAGCCGCGAGAGTGCCAGCAGCGTTCCCGCGTGCCGCACCCACGGCTCCCGGCCTCCGTGCAGGCGCTGGAGGCACTGCACCAGGAACTCGATGTCGCGTATGCCGCCCGGGGCCAGCTTGATGTTGAAGCCCTGCGCGGCGCCGCGGCGCTCCGCCATCTTCTCCCGAATCCGCACGCGCGTTTCCGAAGCCGCTTCCACCACCGAGAAATCGAGCGTGCTGGAGTAGATCAGCGGCTCGACGGCGTCCAGCAGTTCGACGCCGGGGCCCGCATCGCCGGCCGACACCCGCGCCTTCACCAGCATCTGCAACTCCCAGTCGCGGGCGCGGTCCTGGTAGTAGCTCTTGGCGCCGTCAAGTGAACTGGTGACTTCGCCAAACCGCCCATCCGGCCGCAGCCGTAGATCCACACGGTAGGAGATGCCCGCGGCCGTGTACGTAGATAGCAAGTCGGTCAGCTGGTTGGCCGCCTTCTTGAAGAACTCCTTGTTCGAAATCGGATTCGGCCCCGCCGTCATGCCGTTTGCCGCATACAGAAACATCAGGTCGATATCGGAACTGTAGTTCAGCTCGCGGCCGCCCAGCTTGCCGAGCGACAGAATCGAGAACCGTGGATCGCTGGGCAGCCCGTGCCTGGCGGCCAGGTCGTCGCGAATGCGGTTGTAGCAGCCGCCCAGAATCGCGTCCGCGAGGCTCGACAGCTCGTCGGTGATCTCGGGAAGGTCGGCCATGCCGGTGACGTCGCGCAGCAGGATTCGCAGGAGCTGCCGCCGCCGGAACAGCGCCAGCGTGTGCGGCGAGGGCAGCCCCAGGCCTTCGCGGGACAGCGTCTTCTCCAGCAGTCCCGCGTAGTCGTCGGGTAGAAACAGCCGCTGCAGCGCCGTGCCCTCGGCCAACTCCTGGATCCAATCCGGGTTGAGCAGCACGGCTTCGGAGAGGAAGCGGCTATGCGAAAAAACGGCAGCCAGCAGTTGCAGCCCCGGGCCGGTTTCCGCGATCCTCTGGAAGCCGGCAGGCTGTTCTGCATGGAGCCGTTCCAGATAGTGCAGCGCCTCGTCCGCGCTTGGAGAAGCGGCAAGCAGCGAGCAGACCCGATCCTGCCACTCGAGCGGCAGCCCGTCCATGAACCGCGCCAGCGAGTCCGACGCCCGCGCCGGGTCGCGGAACTCGATCTCTTCCACGGGTCTTCGCATGTCGGCGGTCAGACGGCTGCGTCCACCAAACAGATTATATCCCCTGCGCGAACCCACCCTGGCTCGACCACGGACGCATAGAACCCGCCCATCGCCCAGCCCGGGTCGGACGGCAGCGCGCCCTTCTCCGGGATCAGCCCCCGCAGCCCGGGTCCGTAGACATCGAGCGCGGAGCAAGGCGTGCGGAACTCAGTCAGTTCGATAACCGCCTGCCCAACGCGGAACCGCATGCCTGGGCGCAACTCACGGCGGTCGAGACCGCGCGTCGTGAGGTTCTCCCCCAGCGCACCGTAGAACAGAGGAAACCCGCGCGAGATCAGATCATCGGTGACTTCGGCCGCACCGAGCAGAACGGCTTTCAGCGGGCCGCCATGCACGCCGGGATGGGCGTGATCGTCGCCCTCGAATCCCAGCGGAGTGAGTAGAGCTTCTGCGACCGGCCGCTTCGGCAAGCCACCGGGTGAAAGATTGATCTGTAGGACCAGCCCGCGCATCGGCAACCGATCCGATCTTCTCATAGGCCGCGGGGCCGCCGCTTCCGTAGCGCGCGAAAGTGCGCAACGCTGACGGGCCAGGACAGAAGGCTGAGGGGCTAAGGATTGATCCGGGGGGTGGAGCTGAAAGCTGACGGCTGAAAGCTGAAGGCTCTGCCGGGGGGGCAACGGAGTTGCCCCCCGGCAGGCATTTCCCTAGATGTCGTAGTACAGCGCGAATTCGTAGGGGTGAGGACGGAGACGAACCGCGTCCGCCTCGTTCTTGCGCTTGTAATCGATGAACGCTTCGATCAGTTCCTCGGTGAAGACATCGCCCTTCAGCAGGAAGTTGTGATCGTCTTCCAGGCAGCTCAGCGCTTCTTCGAGCGAGCCCGGCATCGACGGCACGTTGCGCAGCTCTTCGGGGGACAGGTCGTAAATGTCCTTGTCGAGCGGCTCGCCGGGATTGATCTTGTTCAGCACGCCATCCAAACCCGCCATCAACATCGCGGAGAACGCTAGGTACGGATTGCAGGCCGGATCGGGCGGACGGAACTCGAGCCGCTTCGCCTTCGGGCTCGAAGAGTACATCGGGATGCGAACCGCGGCCGAACGGTTGCGCCGCGAGTAGGCCAGGTTCACCGGGGCTTCGTAACCCGGCACCAGGCGCTTGTAGCTGTTGGTGGTCGGCGCGATCAGGGCCGACAGCGCGCGCGCGTGCTTCAGCAGCCCGCCCGCATACCACAGCGCCATCTGGCTCAGACCCGCGTAGCCGTCTCCGGCGAACAGCGGCGTGCCATCCTTCCACAGGCTCTGGTGGCAGTGCATCCCGCTGCCGTTGTCCTGGAACAGCGGCTTAGGCATGAACGTCACGGTCTTCCCGTACTGGTTGGCGACGTTGCGGATGATGTACTTGTACAGCATCAGGCTGTCCGCCATACCGGTCAGCGGAGCAAAGCGCATGTCGATCTCGGCCTGCCCGCCGGTGGCCACTTCGTGATGGTGGCACTCCACGTTCAGCCCGCACTTGATCATGACCTGCACCATCTCGCTGCGCAGATCCTGGTAATGATCCGTGGGAGGAACCGGGAAGTAGCCTTCCTTGTACCGTGGCCGGTAGCCCAGGTTGTCCTTCTCGCGGCCGCTGTTCCAGCGGCCCTCTTCGGCGTCGATGAAGTAGTAGCCGGAATGCTGATCCTGGTCGAACCGGATGTTATCGAAGATGAAGAACTCCGCCTCGGGACCGAAAAACGCGGTGTCCGCGATGCCCGAGTTCTTCAGGTACAGTTCGGCCTTCTTGGCGATCCAGCGCGGATCGCGCTCATAGTGCTGGCGCGTGATCGGGTCCACCGCGTCGGCGATCATGACCAGCGTCGTGGTCTCGCCGAAAGGATCGATGATGGCCGTATTCGGGTCCGGCATGAGCAGCATGTCGCTCTCGTTGATCGCCGCCCACGCCCGTATGCTCGAGCCGTCAAATCCGTAGCCTTCCTCGAATACGTCTTCGTCCAGTTGGCTGATGGGGTAAGAGACGTGATGCCACAGACCGGGGATGTCGCTGAAGCGCAGGTCGATCTGCTTGACGTCGTTTTTCTTGGCAAATTCTAATACTTCTTTAGGACTCATCTATCCTCCCTAGGGATGTATGCACACGGGCACTGAATCTGAACCAGTTGGGGGATGCCTCAACCGTAATTGTCCCCTAGAATATCGAATGGGGTAGGCACGGTCAAGAAGGTTTTTTTTATGGAGCAGATAGCGTTTCGTTTTGAGCCCGGGCGCCGCGTCTTCACCGTGGCCGAGCTGAACACCGCCATCCACGGCCTTCTGGAGCGGGAGTTCGCCGACGTCTGGGTGACCGGCGAGATCTCCGGAACCCGCCTCGCCGCCAGCGGCCATTACTACTTCACCCTAAAGGAGCAGGACGCCCAGCTCCGCTGCGTCTGCTTCCGCCAGACCGCGCGCTACCTCAAATTCAAGCCCCAGGACGGCGTGGCCGTCATCGCCCGCGGCCGCATCGACGTCTACGAGGTCCGCGGGGAGTACCAGCTCCTGGTCGAGACCCTGGAGCCCCAGGGCCGCGGCGCCCTGCAACTCGCCTTCGAGCAGCTTAAGAAGAAGCTGGCGGCTGAAGGACTGTTCGACCAGGCGCGCAAGCGGCCCATCCCGGCCTTCCCCCGCCGCATCGGCATCGTCACCTCGCCCTCCGGCGCCGCCATTCGCGATCTGCTCAACATCCTGGAGCGCCGCTTCCCGGGTCTCCACATTCGACTCTTCCCCGCCCAGGTCCAGGGCGAGGGCGCGGTCGAGGACGTCTGCCGCGGAATCGAGCACTTCGGCGCCTCGGGCTGGGCGGACGTGCTGATCGTCGGACGCGGCGGCGGCTCGCTCGAGGATCTCTGGACCTTCAACGAGGAGGCCGTCGCGCGCGCCATCGCCGCCTGCCCGGTCCCGGTGATTTCGGCGGTGGGACACGAGACCGACGTCACCATCGCCGATTTCGTGGCCGATCTGCGCGCCCCCACGCCCTCGGCCGCGGCCGAACTGGTGGTGGGCACAAGGCAGCACGTGGTGGAGCGCATCGAGGCGGCCGAGGCGAAGCTGCGCCAGAGCCTGCGCTACCGCCTGTCGGACGCGTTGCGCAAGCTGCACCAGCGTGGGATCGAGCGCGCGACGTCGCTGCTATCGCGCCGGATCGGCCGCGCGCTCCAGCGCGTTGACGAGCTCGATTACGAACTGCGCCAGCGCATGCGGTCGCTGCTGGTGCTGGCGCGTGGGCATTGGGGCGAGTTGGACGCGCGTCTGAAGGCGCTCGATCTGCGGCTGCGATTCGCCCAGACCCGCCAGCGCCTCGAGGCCGCCGACCGGACGTCCGTCGAAACCATGCGCGCGACCCTGGCGCGCGCCCGAAGACGTTACGAACCGCTAGCCGCCGAACTGAACCAGCTCAGCCCGCTGCGCGTGCTCGACCGCGGCTACGCCATCGTCCAGGACGACCAGGGCCGCATATTGAAGGACGCCGCCGACGCGCCACCGCCGTCGGAGATCGCCGTCCGTCTCGCCCGCGGCCGACTCAAGGCACGGGTCACAGATTGACGGCGCTCAGCACCGCAACCGTGAGGGAGCGGACCGCCGTTGCGACGAGCGACGGGCAACGAGCGACGAGCCTTCTCCTACAGCGCCGCCTCGCCGCGCTCGTCGTTGCGGATGCGGATCGCCTCCGCGATCTCCGAAACGAAGATCTTTCCGTCGCCGATCGCGCCCGTGCGCGCGGCCTCGCTGAGCGTGCGGATCACTTCCTCTTTGCGCCCGGCCGGGACCACCATCTGGAGCATGACCTTGGGCAGCAGGTCCACGTTGTACTCGCGCCCGCGGTACACCTCTTTGTGCCCTTTCTGCCGGCCGTGGCCGCGCACCTCGAGCACCGTGATCCCGTCGATGCCGGCGGCCTTGAGGGCCTCCATCACGCCGTCCAACTTGAAGGGTTGAATAATCGCTTCGATTTTGAACATAGGGCTACGCCTCGAAATTGTACCCTTCTTCGCCGTGCAGCGTCAGGTCCATGCCGGCGTCCTCTTCCCGCTCCGAGATGCGCAGCGGCGTGAATAGCGAGGTCACCTTAAGCGCGACGAGCGTGCCCACCACGCCCAGCCCGATCCCTATGCCCGCGCCGATGAGCTGATTCACCACCTGCATCGGGTTGCCGTCGATCCAGCCCAGCGGCGCCGCCTGGCCGTTAGCCAGCTTCAGGGCCGAGTTCACGGCCCTGGTCGCAAACACTCCGGTGAGTATGCATCCCATCAGGCCGCCCACGCCGTGGACCCCGAACACATCCAGCGAATCGTCGTAATGGAACTTCTCTTTGACCACCGAGACCATCAGGAAGCACGTCGCCCCCGCCACCAGGCCAATAAGGATGGCGCTGAACGGCTGCACGAAGCCCGCCCCCTGCGTGACCGTCGCCAGGCCCGCCACGGCGCCCGAGATGGCGCCCAGCGCGCTGGCTTTTCCGTTGCGGATTCTCTCCGCCACCATCCAGGAAACCGCACCCGCCGCGGAGGCGAAGTGCGTAGCCACGAACGCGCTGGTAGCGAGCGAGGACGCCGCCAGCGCGCTGCCCGCATTGAATCCGAACCAGCCCACCCACAGCAGGCACGCGCCGATAAAGCTGAGCACCAGGTTGTGCGGCGCCATCTTCTCGTGCGGGTAGTTCTGCCGCTTGCCGATGTAGAGCGCCGTCACCAGCGCCGAGAATCCCGAGCTGATGTGCACCACCGTGCCGCCGGCGAAATCGAAAACCGGGAACCGGCCGCCCGAGTAAGCGTTGAGGAAGCCGCCCTCGCCCCACACCATGTGCGCAATCGGAAAGTAGACCAGGAACATCCACAGCACCGAGAAGATCAGCATGGCGTTGAACCGCACGCGTTCGGCAAACGCGCCCGCGATGAGCGCCGGCGTGATGATGGCGAACATCATCTGGTACACCATGAAGGTCTGGTGCGGGATGGTAGGCGCGTAGGTGGGATTCGGGTCCGCGCCGACGCCGTGCAGGAACAGGAAGCGTAGGTCGCCGATGAACGGGTTGCCGCCGCCGAAGACCAGGCTGTAACCGCACACGGCCCACAGCAGCGTGACGACGGCCATCATGCCGAAACTCTGCATCATGGTGCCGAGCACGTTCCGCTTCCGCACCAGGCCACAGTAGAAAAGCGCGAGGCCCGGCCCGGTCATCATCAGCACCAGCGCGGAACTGATCAGCATCCAGGCGTTGTCGCCCGCCGACTGGGACGACTTCACGGCCGCTTTCAGGGCAGCCATTTCGGCTCCGGCCGAGGAGGCCGATTGAGCCCAAACAGAAGAGCACAATAAAAACACACTGACGCCAATACGGAGAATCAACATGGTCTCCCTTCACAGACGGGGTGTAGGCTCGCGGACAGGGCGAGTACTACACAGTAATGGAGAAGCGTCCGCCCGCGCCACAAGAAAGTTTGGATGGGCGCGATAGAAGATTTCTATGGTGGCTCAGATCCGTAACTGGATAATCCACGTACAGCTTCGACACCTTCCTGACCCTGTCCTCCGGTGACGTGGGGTCCTTTCGTGAAGTCAGATCCCACGCCCTGTTAGGAGGAGGTTCGTACTCGACGTCCAGCTTGAGGTACGCGCAGGCCGTCCACACGTAGCGCGCATTGGCCGGCAGGAACTGCATCCCGCCGTCGTACTTGAAGTACTCTTCAACGTCCTTGCGCATGACGCCCGGCTGACTCGCAGCGAATCGGCAAGCGCGCGCTGCACAATGGCACAAGCGGAAGGGGCGCTGATGCCCTGCTGGCGCCCTGCCGGGGCCGCTCTCGGTCCCCACAGGAGAAAAGCGGCACCGAAAAGCACGACTGGGGCCCTCGCGAAACCTCTGTATAGCTGAATACTCTGGGTCATTAGTTTGGCAACCTCACTGCAGTCGCGTGACCCGCACCACGCCTGATTGGATCAACGGGCCACTAGCAACGGGCAACGAGCGCGTTGGTATACTTGTGAGCGCAGCTAACCATGGCCAATCCCAAGTACGCCGCATCGGACAAACCAGTGCCTGTCGCCGAACTCATCGCGACCCTCGGCGACGGCATCAAAGTGAAGCGCCGCATCCCCAGGATGCGCGCATGCAATGAGAAGGACGAGAAGGGCAAGCTGTGCGCGGGCCATCTCAAGCGGTGGTATTTCTTCGGCGAGGAGGTCGGCAAGCAGTTCGGCGCCGATGCCGAGATCTACCGCTGCGAGCGCTGCAAGACTCTCTACCTGCCCGCGACGGACGAGGAACCGCGGACAGGAACTCTGTCCTGGTAGAAAGAAAAAACCGCACCGGAGATCCCGATGCGGTTCGCCTTGCAATTTGGCTGGGCCGCGGCGCCGGACCGTCTGGAACTGGTCCGACGCATCGCCTCAGGCGATAAACGAACCCACTAAGTAATAGGCCAAGCCTGCTAAAAAGACCCTCTGTTGCAACCTGCAGTCGGAAGGAGAGGGGCTAGTCATTATGAACACCGGCTCCCGCAAGCACGTTGTCTGAACTCCAACGCCCGCTCACAGCTTCTTGCCTGTTGCAGCAGAGGGCAGGTTTCAAAGAGCTGCTTTCACCAATTCGTCCCTATTTATAGCATAAGAGTGGGCGCAACGGGAATGGGTCCAGCATGTGAAAATGATTTGCAGGTCGCGGAGTACCATAACGTTGTCCCCGGAGATGCCGTGGCGCCCCGTGCCCGCCAAGCCGAATGCGAAGCAAGATCTTGAGCTTTGTTCTGGCGTTGATCGGCGCAGTCGCCGCGGCGGCCGCGCAGTCTCCCGACTTCCTGGCGCCCGGCCAGCATCCCTCCCTGCTGCTGACTCCGGCCCGTTTGCGCCTGTTGAAACGCGAGCGCGAGCGCCAGTCGCCGCGCTGGCGGCAGTTCGCGTCGCTCATCACCGGCAAAGCCGCGATGCCCGAGCGCGCTTTCGCGGATGCGCTTTATTTTCAGATATCTGGAGACCAGGAACCCGCGCGGCGCGCCATTGCCTGGGCGCTGGGCGAGGGAGCCGATTTGCGCCAGCTCGCGCTTGTTTTCGACTGGTGCCAGAGCGCTCTCACCGAAAAGGAATCCGCGGCACTCGCGGCCAAACTGGAACAAGCCCTCGCGCGTCCTGTTGCCGCCGGGGTCGAAGAGGCGCGCTCCCGCACCTTCGCGGCCATCGCGCTGGCGGGCACCACGCCCGAGGTTTCCGACCGTGAACTGCGCCGGATCGTGGAGGTCTGGTGGGGCCGGACGGTGGTACCCGCGCTCGCTGCCGGGGACGACGTTCTGCCGCGCGCGAGCCGCTACGCGCTGTTCGAGCTGCTGCATGCCGTGCGCGACAGCGTGGGCATCGATCTGCGCGAGTCGGCGCGCGAGTACTTCAGCCAGCTGCCCGCGGTGGAGCTACTGAGCTTCTATCCCGCGCCCTACCAGGCACCGGAGAATGAGTACCGTGTACCGGCGAGCGCCGGCGGCGAGTTCGATCTGCATGCGGCCGAGAG
>DATNLV010000712.1:0-8848 GCA_035602665.1 Bryobacteraceae bacterium
TTCTTCATGCGGCTGCGGATCGGGTATCCGGACGCGGCGAACGAGCGGGAGATTCTGCGCAGCAGCGCGGGCGTGCAGGAGATTCACTTCGCGCCGGCGCTCACGGCGGACGAGGTGTTGCAGCTTCAGTCCTGGGCCGGCCACGTGACGGTGGACAACGCGCTGGTGGACTACATCCTGGCCATTGTCGAGAAGACGCGGACGCACGAATCGCTGGCCCTGGGCGTTAGCCCGCGCGGGGCGCAGGCGCTCTATCGTGCGACGCAGGCGCTGGCCATGGTGGAGGGCCGCGAGTACGCGGTTCCGGACGATGTGAAGCGGCTGGCGGTGCCGGTGTTCGCGCACCGGGTGGTGGTGAATACGCGGCTGGCGCTCACGCAGCGCACGGCGGATTTGAACGACCGCATACTGGAAGAGATTTTGACGTTGGTGGAAGTGCCGCTGTAACCGCTCCCTTGAGGTCGCGGCTCGGTAGAATCGTCTCTTATGAAAACTGCCATTATCGGATTGCCTCAGGTGGGCAAGACGTCGCTGTTCACGATCCTGACGGGGGCGCACGAGGCCGGGCGCATTGGCTCGATGGCCACGCGCATCGGCATGGCGAAAGTTCCGGATACGCGCCTCGAGGCGCTGGCCGGGCTGTTCCAACCGCCGAAGACCGTGCACGCCGTGGTGGAGTATGTCGATGCGGCCGCTATTTCTAAAGAAGCTCTGCGCGATCCGGCTTTCCTGGCGAGCCTGCGTGTGGTGGACGCTTTCGCGCACGTGCTGCGCATCTTCGACGATCCCTCGGTGCCTCACGAGGCCGGCTCGATCGATCCCATTCGCGATGTGGAGAACGTGGAGCTGGAGCTGATCCTGAGCGATTTGGTTGTCATCGAGAAGCGGCTGGAGCGGCTCGATAAAGACCGCAAGAAGCTCAAGGCGCCGGAGCTGGAGCGGGAGTTCGAGGTCCTGGTGCGGGCCAAGGCGGTGCTGGAATCGGACCAGCCGCTTCGGCAGATGGAGCTGAGCGGAGACGATGAAAAGCTCATACGCGGCTTCCAGTTTCTCTCGCTGAAGCCGATGTTGTATGTGCTGAACCTGGGCGAGGCGGATGCGCCGCGGCTGCACGAAATCGAGAGCCAGTACGCGAGCGGGCCGTTGGGCGGGCGGCGACATACTGCGGTTGCGGCGATCTGCGGCAAGATCGAAGCGGAGCTGGCGGAGTTGTCGGGCGAGGAGGCGCGCGAGTATCTGGCGAGTTACGGGTTGAAGGAATCGGGCCTGGAGCGGCTGATTGCGGCGAGTTACTCGCTGCTGGGGCTGATGTCGTTTCTGACCGCGGGAGAGGACGAGTGCCGGGCGTGGACGATTCCGATGGGCAGCAACGCGGTGAAGGCGGCGGGCGCGATCCACACGGACTTCGAGAAGAAGTTCATCCGCGCCGAGGTGGTGAACTGGAAGGCGCTGATCGATCACGACGGGTACGCCGGGGTGAAGGAGAAGGGGTTGCTGCGGCTGGAGGGGAAAGAGTACATCGTGAAGGACGGCGATGTGCTGGTGATCCGGCACGGGTAAGGCTGGGGCAGGGGCGGACGGGCCAGAAAACAAAACGAAGCCAATAAGTGCTGTGTTTTCAACGCCACGTTCGGATGGGGCGCAGTTTGGACCGCAGTGGTTCATCGCTTCCGTTGCGCAGCGTGCTGAGGACGTATCGCCACCGACACGAGAGTAACTCGGGGCTGGTGGTTGTCAAGACGTCAGAATTCGCAAGCGTCTGAGACGCGGGCAAATCGAGAATTGGAATCGCGGTGATGGGGAAACCTCCGGGGCTTGCTCTCTTCTCATGCGCAGGCTACGATATAGGCATTCGTCCTGAGGGTTGAAGCTGGGTACTGCCGTGACTAAGGTATTCGTCGTTTACGCCTCCAAGGACTATCCGTTCTATGAACGGCTCAAGGCTGGGGCACGAACCGCCAACCTGGCCGTGGAGTTTGACCACATCCAAGCCAAGCAGCCATGGTTCCCGGCCTGGAAGGCGCAATGCCGGCGCAGGATCTATGAATGTGAGGCTGCGATTGTTCTGGTCAGCAAGAACAGCCTCGACAGCGACATTGGTTGGGAACTGGAGTGCATCGGGGAACTCGGGATGCCGGTTCTGGGCGTGAACGTGGACAAAGAGCAAAAGGGCTCCGTGTCGAAGCCGCCCCCCGGTTGGGTTGTGATCGAGTGGGAGTGGCCGGGGATCGCGCGCTTCGTCAATTCGGTCAAAGGCACATCCGCTGCCTCACGTTGAAGGCCGCACCTCGCCAGAGTTACTGGGCGCTTCGGGGCGCCTCGCCGTGCTACGCGCGCCCGTGCTCCCGCTCCTCATCGGATCAAGACCGTGCGGCGCTGCGCCGCCTTTCGCATTTTCCCCGGACCCACCACCCCAGACCGACAAGTGGCGCGACAAAAAAGGACATCATGGCGATACTCAGGGCGACACCCGCGAGCATGAGAAACGGAGCGTACCACGTTGTGATGTGAACACGGCCGCTCAGTACGTCGCGGATCCAGAGGAACGGCCATAGACCAATGGGGATTGGCGGAATGTCGTCTAGAGGAGGAACGGTGCCGACAGCGAAGATCACGATTGTGAACTCGGGCTTCTCTGGAGTCAGGATGCCTCCTATGAACGGGAGGGAAAGCAGGAGGAGCACCAGAAGGAGGGAATGTCCCTGGAATAGCTCGCTGCCGTGTTCCACCAATAAAGGCGCTGTAGCTCCGGTAATCAGTACGCCCCAGAGCGGCCATTTGAGCAACCGAATATGAGCCGGAGTAGCTGATGCCGAGAAACGCACTCCAGTTTGACAGACGCCTCGGCTCTGATGCGCCGCCCCCGGTCCCGTCTCCACAGCGTCTCGGTCGCCGTCGCCCCGCCTCAATCGCAATCCAGATGCTCGCTGGAGCGACCGCCTATTCGACCAGGCGGCGGCGACCTTTATCCCGACGCCGAGCAGGCCGCAAACCGTCACCGTCACTACAGTGACGACTACCATCAAGAGTGAGGGACGAATAACCAGGGCCATTCGTGGAGCGTGGGACACTGCGAAACTGAGGTCGGTGCCGCCCCACGCGCGCCGGTGCGCGGCGTGCGGGGCGGGGAGCGGCGCGGGGCGCTTGGATCGTCAGAAGGTGATCGGCTTGCAGACACGCTGGGCCGCTGCCACCAAGTCCGACATCTGGCGCTCGAAGTGGCGGAGCAGTTCTTCGTGGCCCTCATCGGTTAGCCGGGTGCTCTTGAGCGATTCAATTTCGCCGACGACGTGGCTGACGTCATCCGGGGTCAGTTGATCTCCAGCGTGCCCCCCGTTATATAGAACCTTCGTCAGCAGGACTTCAAACCGTTCAGGCGTCCTCGCCAGAAGCTCACGCAGGAAGCCGATCAGCGCGAAATTCCCCAACCGATGTGACACCAGTTCGCCCATCGGCCCATGCTCGCAAGCCTCGGCGAGCCAGTCGCAGAATGCGCGCTGATCTGCCCCTGGCGCGTCGTATCTCAGTTCCACTCTGCCGGTCACATCGACATAGACTAGGTCTGGCTGGGGTGGTGGTCGGCGGACTCTGCCCTTCTCGTAGCAGTCACAATACACCGTTGCATCCAGGCCCACGGGGATCTTCGCTCCAGCCACCGATCTTGACACATTTGACGCCGTGCGGTGCCGGGCGGCACCGGGCCAGGGCACCTCCTGCTGCTCCTCCCGCCGCCCTCCGCGCGCCCCGTTCGCGGCGGGCGGGGCGAGGCCCAGCTATTGCAGCTTCGAACCGCTTCACAGCGACGACGGTGAGGTCTTTCGCACCTGGGCGGAAGGGGAATATTGGACCAGCGCGGCGGGACTATAATTGCAACGGTGCGCCGAATGCGGAACTCTTTCCTGCTGGCTCTTGTACTTCCGGCCTCCGCGTGGGCCTGTACGTGCGCTAGGCTCGGCCCGCCTTGCGCTGACGCGTGGAAAGCTTCGGCTGTTTTCGCCGGCACGGTCGAGCAGGTCACTTCCGCGCCTGACGACCTCCCCTATCCTCGCGTGCATGTTCGGTTCGAAGTCACCGAACCCTTCATCGGCATGGAGGGGCGTGGCAAAGAGGTTGAGGTTGTCACAGGCGTGTGGGATGGCGATTGTGGGTTCCGCTTCGACCGCGGCCAGAGCTATGTCGTTTACGCGGGCGAGTCCGAGGACGGCCAACTCGCCACAGGCATCTGTTCCCGCACTGCCGAGCTCGACCGCGCCCAAGACGACCTCGCCTATCTACGAAGCCTCGTAAACGGCAAGGCGCCGACGTATGTCTACGGCGATGTCCTCGACGGGGAGATTCCGGGGCGCTTCGATGAAGCCCTCGGCGCCATGGTCTACACCGAGCTCTCCGGCGCGACAGTCACCTTGACCGGCCAGGCTACGCGCCGCCGCCTGATTACCGGCCCCGACGGCAGTTTTCGTTTCGACGGTCTGGCTCCGGGAAGATACACCGTGGCGGTCTCAAAGGACGGCTACAGCGCGCGCGGCCACCCGCCCGACCTTGACGTCCATGCGGGCGGATGTGCCGTCGCCCGGCGGGGCCTTGCGGTCGACCGCCGGATCGCCGGCCGAGTCACCGGTGCCGACGGACTCCCGGCGGCCCACGTAAAGGTGGAAATGGTGGCCGCTCGACCGGCGAACAAGGATCTCCCGTTTCCCGTGGCCGAGACTCAGACTGCCGCCGACGGCACGTACGAGATACCCATCTGGCCCGGAGAGTTTTACCTCGGAATCAACCTCTTGCAGACTCCATCTGACGAGATGCCCTACGCGCGCTTCTTCTATCCCGGAACCGAAGACCCCTCTCGCGCCGGCATTGTGGTTGTGAAACAGGAGTCCGGCACCGCTTCCTACAATTTCCCCATCCCGGCGCCGCAAAAGCGGCGGCGCGCTGAAGGGTTCGTCTACTGGCCCGACGGGCGCGCGGCGGCGGAGGCCGAAATCAGGCTGGAGGACGTCCGCTGGCCCTGGCAGACGGTCGTGATAGAAACAACCACCGACGCCCGCGGCCACTTCGAAATCCAGGTCTTCGACGGGACCATATTTCGCGTCCATGCGACAAAGGAGATCGCCGGCGAGTCGACTTCGGCCGAACCGTTCCCGCTCGGCCCCGCAACCGATGTCAGCAAGCCCCTACGGCTGGTTCTCACACGGAGGGGCAACTCCGCGGATGACCTTCGGGAAAGTGGACTGGAGCGCTGGTGGGCGGGCCAAGGCTTTTAACAGCGCGAATGGCTGCGACACCGAAAGCGGCTGATCGCGGTTGGCGCGAAGGGACCGAACGTTCAGCTTGTGTGATTGAGACTTGGCAGGACATAGAGCGACAGAGTCATGTTCACGACGGGGAGCCAGGTCTCGGCCTTTGGTCGAGCTAGACACGCTATCCCGCAGCCGTAACCATGAACCGGCAGCCGGGCCGGAACGATTATGGCCCCCCTCTTGGAGACCACCGGGAGACCACCACACGGCTGCGTACGACCATTTTGCGGGTCGGCCCTGCACAGCCTGCACGTAGTTGCTATCACATGCACCTAACTGCCGGGCGTTTGGAGACCACGGGAGACCACGCGCTGCGGGCCAGCGGCGGGGCGTGGCGCTGTGCTCGTCCTGACCGGTCAGACACCCGAGGGAACCGCGACGGCGGCGCTGGTGTCTATACGGGTTATGCACCACAGGCGCTACCGCGTCATCCTGCCTTTGGTTCTCGGGTGTGCCAGGGGCCTGCTGATGCTTTGGGACCTTCATAACGAGCACGTGATCGCAGCGATGGGTAAGGCATGGGACACCGGCATCCCTTGGCCGTACCACGCCTCCTGGATGGCGTTTCTGGTCATCAACGCGCCAGCCTATGTTCTCTGCTTCCCCGTTTTCTCACTGCTCGGTCTTCAAACCACTCCCGCAATATATCCGCTGCTCTTCCCGGTGGCTGTCGTCTGGTGGTCGTGGCTCGGTCGTCGAATAGACTTCGGCTTGCTGCCGTCACGACCCTCTCGGCACCGCTGGTTGGCAACCGCTGCATTCGCGCTGTCCGCCGTGGTCTGGTGCTACGCCAGCACAATCACGTTCCTCGACGATCCCCAATGGCGGTGGGGGTATTACGTGAGGTTCCTGCACCTGTCAGGCACCATTGGCCTCGGATTGTGGGGCTTCATAATCGCCGTCACCTTAACCCTGTGCGCAATGAGCGCAACGCGATCCGACAAAGCTGGACGGTAGGAGCAATGTCCCACAGAAGCCATCGGTGGTTGCGTCTGGCGATTCTGGCGCTCGTACTCGCCATCGCCACTTGGGGGTCACTGTGGATCTACGTTTACTGCGAAGCCCATCGTGCAATGTCCATGATCGCGGACGCCGCCCGCGTGCAAGTTGGCGATAGCGAGGCGTCCATTCGTCCGTTGGTCAAACGATACGGCGGATTCCTGAGGACAGCGGAACCGCTGCCGCCCAGAGAGGAAGCCCAAGACAAGCGTGAGTACGACTATCGGAAGAACCTCTGGTGCGAGCGGCAGTATGCGCTCCAGGTGAGCCCCTTTGGCCTTCTGACTCTCGACAGCGACACGGGACGGCCGCGCCGAATCACCTGGGCGATGTGGGACGCGGTCCGCGCGGTTTCCGTGCGTTGGCGAGCACCGATCGCGATGCGGGTTTGGGGTGCGGACATCGATGTTGCGATCCGGGGCGGCCGCGTACAGTGGATCTCAGCGATGGTGCTGGTGGAGGGCCGCACGGAGTGGATCGGCCATATATCGACGTTCACTCGTGCAATGCCCCGCCGCGTACTTCAGGGGCTACCGTTTGTCAGCAGCTCAGGATCCCTGTCGATGGGCAACGGCGGTGGAACGGTGATTGAGACCAGCTTCACGCAGGAAGCATCGGCAGAGCAGATTCGGGTGGCGCGCGCGTTCAGTGCCGGTTGTTTGACCAGCATCCGGGGTTGCGATGGATTTTGCGACCTGGTGCCGTGCGCCATAGAGTATCTGAAGCGGCACTCTGAGGTGCCTCCGGGCATCGATTTGCCAGTGTGTCACTGACCGATGGCGCTCCGCGTCGTGTGTTGGCTCGCCCCCTTCACTGAACCCTGCCCGGCCCGCGTCGGACCAGCGGCGCGGCCTGCTGCGCCATCTGGTCGATCACCAATGCGCGCCACGGAGAGCCAGAACTCGCCCATCCATCAGACCTATCGCGTCGAGCCGAGCCAGAGTATCCTGAACTCGTGAGGTGTGCATTTGCCCGTCGCTGGTTGGTCTTGGTTCTTACCGGCCTCGTCCTCCTTGTGGCGTTAGTGATGCACGAGAGAAGAGTCGCCGAATTCCGATCCGCTCAACTCGTCACCAGCGAGAAACTGAGACAGATCATCGACGGGCCTGCGGGCTATGGCGCAGGCGCGTTCACGGGCGTCTTTTACGCTGGGAGCGATGAGAACTGCGATTACCTGGCGCTCCGCTACGGTGACCTCGGCGTCAGAGTGCTCAAAGCGCAGCGTGGTGCGGTTGATCTGAAACATCGGATGAGCATTAAGCTCCGACGAGAATGCCTGGGTGGACGTTACGAAGCAGTTCCCGCCCTCGCGCTGACCTCTTCGGTGCTTCAGGAAACGTGACTGCCGCCCCCCTACTGAATCCTCCCCGGCCCGCGTCCGACCGGCGGCGCGGCGTACTGCGCCATTTGGTCGATCACCATGCACGCCACCCAGAGCCAGAACTCCCCGACCGGCTCGTGGGCGTGCCGCTTACGCGCATCGTCGAGGCCGATCCCTTGCCGGACCGCCATGAACGCCGCCGCCAGGTTTCGGCCAAGGACCCGCTCTTGGATCTGCTCGGGGTGGCTCGCCGCTGACGGACCATGTATATCGCGACGTTCCCGTCGCCCACGCGCCGCCCAATGCTACAGTGCTAGTGGGGTGGCGCATGCGGTCGCAGATCAGGCTGGGGCGGATTTTCGGGATTGGGATCGGGCTGCACTATAGCTGGTTTCTGATCGCGTTTCTCATCGTTGCTTCGCTGGCGTCGCAGTTTCACGTCACCAATCCGGAGTGGGGCGAGGTGACGATCTTCGCGCTGGCGCTGGCCACTGGCGTGCTGTTCTTCGTGTCGCTCCTGGTGCACGAGCTGTGCCACTCGCTGTTTGCGAAGTCGCACGGCCTTCCGGTGCGGGAGATCACGCTGTTTGCGTTGGGCGGCGTCTCCCAGATCGAGAAGAACCCGACCAGCGCGGGGACGGAATTCTGGATGGCGTTCGTGGGTCCGCTCGCGAGCGCCGTTATCGGCGTGCTGTGCCTGGTGGCCAGCCGCGTGGCGGCATCGCCTTCGAGCGCGGCCTACGCGATGCTTTCGTGGCTGGGCTACATCAATCTGGGCCTGGCGGCGTTCAACATGATTCCGGGGTATCCGCTCGACGGCGGGCGCATCCTGCGCGCGGTGCTGTGGTGGAAGAGCGGAGACGCGGAACGGTCCACGCGGCAGGCGGCTCGGGTGGGGCAGGTGGTGGGGGTGCTGTTCATCGCCCTCGGAATTCTGCGGTTCTTCATGGGCGCGGGCTTCGGCGGGCTGTGGATCGCGTTCATTGGATGGTTCCTGCTGCAGGCGGCCGGGGAAAGCGTCGCCGAAGCCGGGTTGACGCGCGTGCTCGAGGGCGCCACGGTAGCGGACGTCATGACGCACGACTGTCCCACGGTGGATGGGAACCTGAACGTGCAGAACTTCGTGGACCAACATCTCCTGCGCACGGGCGACCGCTGCTTCATGGTGATGGACAACGACGGGCTGGCCGGCCTGGTCACTTCGCACGAGGTGAAGACGATCGAACGCGCG
>DATNLV010000717.1:0-3469 GCA_035602665.1 Bryobacteraceae bacterium
CCTCTGAAGCCGCCGCCTCCGCGGAAGGCGCTGCCACCGCGGAAGCCGCCTCCACTGAGGCTTCTCCCGCTCAAGGCGCTTCCGCCATGGAAGCCGCCGCCTCCGCTGACGCTGCCACCGCCGTGGAAGCCGCCGCCTCCACCACCATGGAAACCACCGCCACCACCGCCGTGGCCGCCGCCGCGCTGCCCGAACGCAGCTACCGCCAGAGCCAGGCAAAGGAGCGAACCGCGAACCAGGGTCTTCATACTCAATCCCCCGGCTCTAGCGTAGCTCCGTCGGTCTGAAGCGGCAAGGCCCTCGTGTGTCCCGCCAAGCAGACCTTGTTTGCTGAAACACGCGGCGTCAGCACCGAACCGCGCGCGTCAGCAAGCGGACGTGCAGCGAGCGCTTCGCTACACTGGGGGAACGAGGAGCGAAACGCACCATGCCACCCGATCCCCCTGCTGAGAATCTGCCCGCAATGCCACTGACGCTCGAGGGCGCGAGCGTGCTGCACCAGATGTTCCGTTTCCGCTGGCCCGCCTGGCGGGCGCTCCCCGCCGACCGCCGCGCCGCCATCGGCACCGCCGCGACCGCGCTCCTCGAAACCATGGAGTGCAGCGAGGACCAGCCTTCGGCCCTGTTCTCCCTCATCGGGCACAAAGGCGACCTGATGTTCCTCCACTTCCGCAACTCGATGGAGGACCTGAACCGCGCCGAGATGGCCATCGCCCAACTCGAACTGGCCGAGTTCCTGGAACCCACCACCTCCTACCTCTCCGTGGTTGAACTGGGACTCTACGATTCGAGCATCCGCCTGTACCGCTCGCTCGCCGAGCGCGGCATCGAACCGCACAGCGCCGAGTGGAACCAGGAAGTGGAATCGCAAATCGTCACCCAGCGCAAGGCCATGGCCCCCCGGCTCTATCCCAAGGTCCCGCCCCACCGCTACTGCTGCTTCTACCCCATGGACCGCAAGCGTGGCGAAGATCGGAACTTCTACACCGTGCCTATCGCCGAGCGCGGCCGCATGATGCGCGAGCACGGAATGGTGGGCCGCCGCTACGCGGACCAGGTCCAGCAGATCATCACCGGCTCGATGGGCTTCGACGACTGGGAGTGGGGCGTGGACCTGTTCGCCGACGACCCGCTGGCCTTCAAGAAGCTGATCTACGAAATGCGGTTCGACGAAGTCAGCGCAGTCTACGCCCTCTTCGGCGCGTTCTACGTCGGGGTGCGCGTCCGGCCGACGAAGCTGCCGAAGTGGCTCGCCGGCGAGCTGCCGGAAGCCGGCTAAGGCGCGACCATCTCGCGGCGCTGTAACATCTGGTAGATATGGTGCGCCTCGTGACAAGCCAGGTACTCGACCGCGAGCCGCACGTCGTAGTGACGATATTCGGGGTGGATGCCGCGATGGCGCCAGTCGGCCACCGAAAGCGAATCGAGCAGCGACGCCAGTTCCTCCCGGTCTCCCAGGAAGCCGGCCAGCAGGTCCTCGCAGCTATTGCTCAGCATGGCTTCCAGCTCCGGATCGCCGGCCGGCGCGTAGGGCTTCAGCGTCGGCTTGGTCTGTGTCAGCATGGCCTCGATGCGCGATTCGAAGACTTCCTGGACCCGCCACAAATGGGCCACCAGTTCCTTCAACGACCACTTGTCGGGGCTGGGTCGCCGGGCCAGGGTCTCTTCATCCAACCCCGCGGTGAATCGCCGGATGTCAATGGCTTGCTCCCGAAGGCGCGCCGCCAGCCGGGCGTGCGGGGCGTCCGAGCCGACGGGTTCAGAGTAATCGGGCATGCCCTGAGAGTATAGAACTGGAGGGAATTATGCAACGGCTTCAAAGCCGCCTGGCTTTAGTCGCAGTTTGCTTGGCTTGTTATGCGGCGGGCAATTGGCACGGCTCCATCGCCAACGCGGCGCGCGATCCATCGCAGGATCTCATCGCCGCGGATCGCGAATTCGACAGCTCCACGGCCGCCAATGGCATCGAGGGATGGGTCTCCCACTTCGCTCCCGACGCCATCCTGATGCCCGCCGGCAGCCGCATCGTGGCGGGCCAGGAGGCCATCCGCACGTTCGTGTCGAAGACCATGACGCCCGACTCCTCCATACGCTGGGAGCCGATCGACGGCTTTGCCTCCGCCGATCTCGGGTACACCTACGGGCTTTCGAAATCGGTGCGTCTCGGGGCCGACGACAAGCCTGTGGTGACCTGGGGCAAGTATGTATCGGTGTGGCGCAGGGCGCCGGATCGCTCCTGGAGGGTGGTCGTTCACATCGACAACAGGGGCCCGGCGCCGGTCGCCAAGGCGGAGTGAGCGTGGAAGAGGACGAGCCGGTTCGGATTCCGGTCACGGACGTCTTCGACCTGCACAGCGTGCCGCCAAGAGACGTCGAAGGCGTGGTCGAAGCGTATCTGGAAGAGGCGCGCCGCCTGGGCTTGAAGGCTCTGCGCATCATCCACGGCCGCGGCATCGGAGTGCAACGGGAAACCGTGCGGCGCGTTCTGGCGCGAACGCCGTTCGTCCTCGCCTACGGCGACGCTCCGGGGGAGGCCGGCGGCTGGGGCGCGACGCTGGTCACGCTCAAGTGAAGTAGACTGTCCTGATATGAAACACACGCGCCTTCTTCCGGCCGTGCTCGCTTTCGCGTCGGTGGCGTCCGCCGCCGAACAGAAATGGGTGAAGGCGACTTCGGCGAACTTCGAAGTCTATACCACCGCCGGGGAGAAGAAGGCGCGCGAAGCCATCCTCTATTTCGAGCAGGTCAACAGCTTCTTCCTGAAAGCGGTCCACGCTGGCAGGGCCACTAAAGGCCGTGTGCGCATCGTCGTCTTCCAGTCCGAGAAGGAGTACAAGCCCTATGAGATGTACTCGAACCGACCGGCCTATGCCGGCGGGGGCCCGGACCGCGACGAAATCGTGATGCAGAGCATCTCGGCCGAGAACTATCCCATCGCCGTCCACGAGTACGTCCACATCCTGCTCAAGTCGGTAAAGGGCATGCCGATTTGGCTCAATGAAGGGCTGGCTCAGTTGTATCAGAGCCTCCGGCCCTACGGTAAAAAGGTCCTGGTCGGCGACCTGCTGCCCGGCGGTCTCGACACGCTCCAGCAGTACAGCTGGCTCGACCTGGCGACGCTCTGCGCGGTCGACCACAACTCGCCCTATTACACCAACGACCATTCTAAGGTGAGTGTCTTTTACGCCCAGAGCTGGGCGCTGACGCACATGCTGTTTCTCAACGACCGCTACCGTCCCAAATTCCGGGACTTCGTCCGGCTCCTGCTTGCCGGCCCAGATCCGGCGAATGCTTTCCAGAAAGCGTTCGACAGGCCCATGGCGGAGGTTCTTGGGGACCTCCGCAGGTACGCTCGCGGGGACCAGTTCAAAGGAATTCTCTTCGACGTCGCGCTCGAGAAGTCGGCCGAGAGCCCCGACATCCAGCCGGTGGCGCCGCTCGACTCGGGCCTGGTGCTGGCCAGTCTTCT
>DATNLV010000753.1:0-6976 GCA_035602665.1 Bryobacteraceae bacterium
GCTTTACGCCTGGAAGGAGCTGCCGCAGCCGCAGGTCGACTTCACGTTGGGATTCTCGAACTTGAAGCCGGAGCCCTCGAGCGTTTCGACGTAGTCGACGTTAGCCCCATCGAGGTACAACATGCTGGCCTGGTCGACGAAGACCTTGAGCCCGCTAAAGGTATAGGTCTTGTCGAGCATGCCGGGGGTGTTCTCGAAAGCCATGGAGTAGCTGAAGCCCGAGCAGCCGCCGCCCACCACCGCGATGCGCAGCCCGGCCGGTTTCGGCTCCTGCGTATCGAGGATCTCCCTCACCTTTTCCACCGCGCGTTCTGAGAGTTGTATCATAGCTGCCTCCAGTTTATCAGTCGGGCCGCCCGGCTTCGAGCGCTGCGCATTACGTCGGGCGCATGGGCCCGGTCTCAATAGATAGATGAAACTTCGGCCCCGAGGTTGCCGGAAATCTGGTACTTTGGACGGCAGGGGCCCGGAGGGGGCCGGCTGGGTCATGGAAGCCAGCCCAAAAACCTCGAAACCGTTGGAAACGCAGCCGCGTCCCTCCTCGTGTATGAGCAGCATGACAGACGCTCTTCGGCTGCCAGCCCGCGGTGAGGCGATTGCAGTTGAGAGAAGAGTGGATTACAAGAACGAAGAGGCTGCCCTAGTTCACCGGGCGCAAAACGGCGACGAGATGGCCTTCCGCGACATCGTGGAACGCTATCAATCGAAAGTGTTTTCAATCATTTACGGGATTCTGCGCAACCACAACGACGCCGAGGACATCGCGCAGCAGGTATTCACGAAGGTCTACTTCTCGATCAAGAGTTTCGATTTCCGGAGCTCGCTGCTCACCTGGATCTACAAGATCACCGTGAATGAGTGCTACGACTACCTGCGCAAGAAGAAGGTTCGTAAGTTGGTGTACGAGAGCGACTTCAGCGAGGAGGATGCCCTTCGGATGGAGCACTCCGAGCCGGCTCGCGATCAGCACCAGCCGGCGGACGTGGCGCTGGCCCAACGGGACCTGGTGATGAAGCTCCTGGCGAAGCTTCCGGAGGAGGAGCGCAACCTGCTCCTGCTGAAGGAAGTGGAGGGCCATTCCGTGGAAGAATTGGCTGCCATGACGGGCATCAACGAGAATACAATCAAGGTGAAGCTGTTCCGTGCCCGGCAGAAGTTGCTCAAATCGGCCCAGCGGCTGACCAGGTCGCCGGGCCTTGTTACGGCTTAAGTGGTTGAAAGCGGACGATTAAGATCCGCGAATCCTAGGTGTTGAGGGAATAGATAGTATGCATGGGCTCATCAGAGAACGCTTGGAAGATTACCTGAAAGGGGCTCCAGGCAGCGTGCCCGAGGTCGAGGATCATCTTCGCGTCTGCGAATCGTGTCGCGAAGAGACGGCTTCGATGCAGGAGCAGGCCCGGTTGATGCACGTCCTGGCGCCGGCGGGGCCGATGGATCCCCCGGCGGGATTCTACGCGCGGGTGCTGGACCGGATCGAGTCCGAGCGCAGACCGTCGTTCTGGGACGCGTTCCTCGATCCATCATTCGGCCGGCGGCTGCTGGCGACTTCGTTGATGCTGGTTTGCCTGCTGGGCGGCTACGTGGTCTTTACCGAAGCGGCGAACCATACGCCCGCGAGCACACCCGAGGCGGTCATGGTTGCCGAGCATCCTCCCGGACTGGGCTCGAACGTCGACCGGGATCGCGAGACCGTGCTGGTGTCATTGGCCACATACCGAGACTATCGATGACGTCGGCGCACGCTCCGGGCTGGCAGAATCCTCGGATACTGCTGACGCTGGCGGTGGTATTCCTGGTGGGCGTCACGGTCGGCATGGCGGTGCACCATTGGATGCACGTCGCGCCTCCGCCGCCTCCGAACCCGGTTGGTCCGGGAGCGGCGTTGATGACCCGCCTGAAGACCGAACTGAATCTGACGCCGGAGCAGACCGAGCAGCTCAAGACCGTGCTGGACGATTTCTTCACCTACTACTACACGCTGCAGGCGCAACTGGATGACGTGCGCGCCAGCGGCAAGCAGCGCATTCTCCACATCCTCGACGACGGCCAGAAGAAGAAGTTCGAGAAGATCATGGCCGAGCAGGACAAGCGTTTGCGCTGAGCGCCGGCGGCGGCCGTCGGCGCAGCTGTCAGCCTTCAGCTGTCAGCTATCAGCCAGACGGGGCCTATCCTCCGCTACACCACTTCGATCGTCACCGCGGGAAACGCGCGCGAACCCATCCCGAGTTCCAGTTGATGCCGGCCTGGCCCGATGGCGTCGGGCAGGCGGAAGATCACCTCGATCAGGGGCGGGACGGGATCGACGCGCTGCGATTCGAAGTCCTGAATCGCGCAGCCGTCCACGGTGGCGCGGAACTGGGTCACGTCGGGTATTTCCTCGAAGGCGACCTTGATCAAGCGGCTGGCGATGCTCGTCCCAGCGAGCTGATCGACGGCGTCGCTTAGCCAGACCAGCCGACCCACTGTGGGGCTGGGCGGAATCACGCGCAGAAAGGACGGCGGCGCGACCGGCTGTCCGCGGTAAAGCAACTGGAGCGGCTGCAGGCCCGGCTCGATGCCCTCCGGAAGCTGGATGTTGAAGCGCAGGAGTCCGGCAGACTCAGGCGGCCCAAGGAACGGGGCCAGCGATTCCGGCGTCGCGCGGGCGTGGCCTACGGTGGCTTCGAGCGTGTTCAGGTCGGCGTCGGCCGGCAGTCCTTCGATCCACAGCGAGGCGAACGCCCAGCGGCCGCTTGCGGGCACGACGGGGCCGGAGTTGCGAGCGTCGATGATGCGTCGGATTCGGGGCGGCGAGGCTGGCGCGGGCGCGGGCACGCACGGCCTCTGAAGGGTCACCGCCATGTACTGCGTCGCGGGGGCTTCTACCGCCATCAGCAACATTCCCGACTCGCGCGCGAATGCCGCCGCCTCGCGGTCGCCGATGCGCGCCCCGTGCCAGGTATCCGGAGCGTCAACGATGCCCGGCGTGCTGTTCGCCTGGAACCAGAACACTCCGCCGGGCGTCAGAACGCGGCACGCCTCCCGCATGTAGCCAAAGATCACTTCGCGGCTGGGGATGTGCTGGAAGACGGCGTAGGAGTACACGAAATCGAAGGACTCGTTGGCGAAGCCGCCCAGATCGGCGCCGCTGCTGTGGTGGACGTGCGCGTTGGAAAAGTTCCGGAGCCTCTCGCGGGCGCCGTGAACCATCTGGTCGGAGACGTCGATGCCGTGGATCTCGCCGACGTTGGCGCTCAGAGGGCGCATCAGCCGTCCCAGGCCGCAGCCGATTTCGAGCGCGCGGCGGCACCGCGGGGCGGGGCGGGGGGGTAGGCGCAGGAACTGTTCCGACAGGCCGAGGGCCAGGCCGCGGCCGGTAGCGAAGAACTCTTCCTCGTCCTGATTCCGCCGGCCGAAGGCGACGTAATACTTGGCGTCGCTGCGGGCGCGGGCGTTCCAATCGTCGTGCATGCGGCGGCAGAGGGAGTCATCCACGGAACCATCATTATCCCTTACCCCGTACAATCGAGTTCATGGCCATCGAGTTCCTCCAGGTCGGCTTTCCTCCGCTCGAGAACCTGAGCGCTGCGGGGCCGGATGGGGCCGTGATCGGGATCGTGGGAGAGGATGGCTCGGGCACGCGCTCTCTGCTGCGCCTGGCGGCGGGCTTGGAGCGGCCGGCCGCGGGCGAAGTGCGGGTGCGCGGGACGGCGCGCCTGATCGGCACTTGCGATCCCTGGGAACCGGGCGCGGCCGATGCGCTGCTGCTCGATCACGCGCTGGCCGAACGGGACGCTCTGGTGCGGGCTCGCGCCGCCATCGATATCGAGCGGCTACGGCGGAGCGGCGGAACCGTGTTGATGGTCTCGCACGAAGACGCGCTCCTTCGCGAACTGTGCGACGAGATCTGGTGGATCGATGGCGGCCGCCTCGCGGCGAAAGGCGATCCCGGCGAGACGCTCGACCGCTACCAGCGCCACATCGCGCGCCGGCTTCGCGAAAGCGGTGACGGGATGCCGGCGCTGGCGCCCAGCCTGCGGCGCGGCGACGGAAGGGCTCGCGTCCTCAGCGTCGAGACGCTGGACGGCCAGGGCCGCGCCACCACGGTCTGGCAAGGCGGCGAAGATGCCGCCGTGCGGGTGACGGTGCGCTTCACGCAGCCGGTTGCCGATCCGGTGGTCGGCATCATGATTCGCACCCGCATCGGGTTCGAGGTCTACGGCACCAACACCTGGCTCGAGGGCTTGAAGCTGGGGCCGCGCGATGCGGGCGACACCATCGCGGTGGCGTTCGCGTTCCCCTGTCCGTTGTGCCCGCAACTTTACACGGTCACCGCGGCCTCGCACGATCCCGATGGAGTCTGGCACGACTGGATCGAGGACGCCGTGCTGGTGGCGGTCGCAGGCAGCCGCTACACGGGGGGGGTCGTCAACCTGCGCGCGCGGGTGACGGCGGAGCCGGTGTAAGGAGCGCTAGCTCTCGCCGCGGCGGCGCTTGACGAGCCAGGGCTCGATCGCGCCGGGGTTGTCGAGGACTTCGCGTTCGACTTCGCGGAACTGGCTGTCGATCACCAGCCGCTCGATACCCGCTCCTAACGTTGCGTCGCCACTCTCGGTCCGCTTTCGCTCGATGAGGGAGAGGACGGCTTCGCAGAGCTCGATGTAGTGCAGCGTGTTGCTCATGGCCTACCCTCCTGTCCGGTTAGACGCAGAATAGGCCCCGAAGTTCCAGCCAGAGAGGGCGCGGGGCGTTAGCGCTCGCCGCGACGGCGCTTGACGAGCCAGGGCTCGATGGCGCCGGGGTTCTCGAGAATGTCGCGCTCAATCTCGCAGAACTGCCCGTCGATCGCCAGCCGCTCGAAACCCGCTCCCAAGGTTGGGTTGCCCGTCTCGGCCCGCTTGCGCTCAATCAACGACAAGATGGCCTCGCATAGCTCGATGTGGTGAACAGTGTCTCCCATGGACCCTCTTACTCAATTAGACGCCGGGCGCGGGCTTGAGGTCGCAAGAGAATGTTCTCCGCCTGGGGTACCGGTGCAGCGTACTGGACACGTACGTACCGGTGATGGAGTACCGGTTTGGTCGCTCGCGCGCCGAGCAAGCGTCAGCCTAGTGCGGCTTAGCCAGGATGTAGAATAGATGCCGGCGAGGCGAGAGAGCAAGCTCATGCGTGTACGACTTCTTGGAGCAGTTTCACTCCTGACAGCAGTTCTTGGGGCAGAGGATTTCAGCCTCACGCGTGACGGCATCGGCCCGATCCGGATACACACGGCCTTTTCGTATGAAGCCACCGGAGAGCGCCTTGTCGCCACAGCGACCAATGATTCGGGCTTGGCAATCCCCCCCTACGTCAGATTGTGTGTTAAGGCCGCAACCGCAGGATGCCTGTTCACATTGTGGACTACAACGCAGTGGGAGCCCGGCGCTCAACGGCACTGGGATCTTACGTCCCGTCAGCATTTGCCAAATCTGGCGCATGAGGTACTCATCGAAGAAGTGGCCAACAGCGGAGCAGGGCAGTTCACGAACGCGGATCTGTTGGCCATGCTCAAACAGGGAGTCGGGCTGGACGTGGTGCTGCTGAAGATGAAGCAGTCACGCTGTTCATTCGATACGTCAGTGAACGCGCTGGGGGCTCTCAAAGCTGCGGGCGCGAGTGACGAGGTCCTGCAAGCGGTTCTCTCCGCAGGCACGGCCTCGACGGAATCTATCATGCCATCCGGGAGAGCTACTTCTGTCGATTCCACCGCAGCGAGAGCAGTACGGCCCGGAGCGAGGGTCTTCATCGCTCCGATGGAAGGGGGCCTCGATGGTTTCATTCCGCCAGAGATTAGAAAGCAGAACGTCCCGATAACTATCGTGCTCGACGAGAAGGACGCAGATTACATTCTGACAGGGATGTCCGCAGACGCCGGTTCGCGCTGGTACGATGTGATTGCCGCAGGGCCGCTCTGGGGTAAGGACAAGTTTGAAGCAAACGTGAGGCTGATTTCGGTCCAGTACAGGTCTTTGGTGTGGGCAGGGGAGGCGGGAGACCGATCCATATTGCTTGGCCAATTTCGGCGCGGGGGAGAGCGCAAGATAGCAGAACGGATCGTCAAGGAAATGCGGCGTGATTTGTTTGGGCGCTGACTGCTGGAATGAATGGCGTCCCCAGCGGGATTCGAACCCGCGTTACCGCCGTGAAAGGGCGATGTCCTAGGCCGGGCTAGACGATGGGGACATCCAGGAAGACCGAGTACCTCAACCACTCTAGCGGGCGGCCCGCGTCCCAGTCAACCGGAGTTCTGCCCGGACGGACGGCGCCGGCGCTTGATTGCGCTCCGCGCTGTACGTGGCGCGCGTTTCAAGTGCCCGTCCGCTCGCTTACGTTCGCGGTTCGGTGCTACCGCGCCGGCCACACCGAATCCATCACCTCGAGCGCGAAGCGGGCCGAGACCGTCGCCGGGCCGCCGCCCATTTCGATGCCCACCTCCACCGCTTCCAGCACCTGCTCGAACGTCGCGCCCGCCTGCGCCGCCTGCTCGATGTGCCATTGCATGCAGGACTGGCAGTTGCCCACCACCGAGATCCCCACCGCGATCAGCTCTTTGTCTTTCTTCGCCAGCGCGCCGTTCGAAAATGCCGCCTGTTCCATCTCGACGAAGGCGGCGTACACCTTCGAGCCGAGCTTTGTCATCCGCGCGTGAGCCGCCTTGCGGCTTTGGGTGATCTCCGCCAGTTTGTCCATTGTGCAATTGTACCCGTCCCAGCCCGGCTGACATCTAAGCAAGTAGCAGCACGAGGGGCTATGACGAAATCGGATGTATTTCGTGTATGGGGACGTGTGCTTAGTGGCTGTTCGCCTTTCCTTTCCATCGAAATCACGAAGGAATGTCCGCTGCGTTGCCCGGGCTGCTATGCCTACTCGCCGGACCACCTCGGCGACGGCGTCAATCTGCGCCAGTTGCGCGATCTCAAGGGACGCGCGCTGGTGGACGAAGTGGTCGATCTGG